>NZ_JACVVH010000032.1:0-69749 GCF_016647865.1 Pseudomonas sp. S60
GTAGGCGCAGATCATGTTGAGGCGAACACCTGGCAGCCCTGATGCAATCTCTGCCCCGGACCCTCCACCGGCAAAATACGGTTGGGCTGGGAGGTGTTCGCCTTTACAGGTGCAGCGCCTGGGAGATCGAGCGCCGCCCGCGCGGCGCATCGCTACCGTTTTTTTCTGGCCAATGTTGCCTGAGGCAGGGGGCGCGAGGCTGTGTAAAGCCATGCCCCGGGTCAATTATCCCGCCGCAAATCCGCCGGAATCGGCAGGTCATCCTTAAGCGGATCCGGGCGCTTGCCCTTGCCAGCGTGGTACTGGCGGATCTGGAACACATAGGCCAACACCTGGGCAACGGCCAGGTACAGGCCCGCAGGGATTTCGTGCTCCACTTCGGTGGAATAGTAGATCGCCCGCGCCAGCGCCGGTGACTCCAGAATCTGCACCTTGTGCTCTACCCCGATCTCCCGGATCTTGAGCGCCATGAAGTCGCTGCCCTTGGCCAGCAGCAAAGGCGCCGCATTGCCGTTTTCGGGGTCGTATTGCAATGCCACGGCGTAATGGGTGGGGTTGGTGATGATCACGTCGGCCTGGGGCACGGCCGCCATCATGCGCCGCTGCGACACCTCGCGCTGCAACTGGCGGATACGTTGCTTGACCTCAGGTTTACCTTCGCTGTCCTTGTATTCGTCGCGCACTTCCTGCTTGGTCATCTTCATTTTCTTGTGCGTCTGCCACAGCTGGTACGGCGCGTCCGCTGCCGCAATCAGCAGCAGCCCGGCAGACATCCACAAGGCACTCCAGCCCACCACCTGCAAGCTGTGAATGATCGCCTGCTCCAGCGGCTCGTTGGCAATCGACAACAAGGCCTGGCGGTCATTGACCAGCACCACCACGGCCACGATCAGAATCACGCAAAACTTCGCCATGGCCTTCAGCAGTTCGGTCAGGCCGTGCATCGAGAACATGCGCTTGAGCCCCGACAACGGGTTCATGCGGCTGAACTTGGGTTGCAGCAGGCTGCCGGAAAACACAAAGCCGCCCAGGGCGATCGGGGCCACGAAGGAGATCACGAACAACAGGATGAGCAAAGGCTGTACAGCCCAGATGGCCATCTTGCCGGACACCAGCAAAAACGCACCCATCGACCGCTCATCGACAATCACCTCACGGGTGAGGCTGAAGTTCATGCGCATCAGCGTCAGCAGCGTCTCGGCCAGGTTCCCGCCAAACGCCAGCAGCCCGCCAGCGCCCGCCAGGGTCACCGCCACCGTGTTCAGCTCTTTGGAGCGCGCGATCTCGCCCTTTTCGCGGGCGTCGCGCTTGCGTTTCTCGGTGGGGTCTTCTGTTTTGTCCTGACCGCTCTCGCTTTCCGCCATGCTCAGCGCGCCCTCGCCAGCTCACGCAGCCATTGCAGCGTCTCGCTGGCCAATGCCTGGTAATGGGACAACACATCGGCCAGGCCCACCCAGAAAATGAGCATGCCCATGACCAGTGTCAGCGGCAGGCCGATGGAAAAGATGTTCAGTTGCGGCGCCGCCCGTGTCATCACGCCGAAGGCGACGTTCACCACCAGCAAGGCGGCAATCACCGGCAGAATCAAAATCAACCCGGCCGCGAACATCCAGCTCATGCGCCCGGCCAACTCCCAGAAGTGGTTCACCATCAGCGCATTGCCCACCGGCAAGGTGGTGAAGCTTTCGGTCAGCACCTCGAACACCACAAGGTGCCCGTTCATCAGCAAAAACAGCACACTCACCAGCATGGTCATGAACTGGCTGATGACCGCCACGTTCACGCCGTTGGCCGGGTCCACCATCGACGCGAACGCCATGCCCATCTGCACCGCCACGATCTGCCCGGCGATGACGAACGCCTGGAACAGCAACTGCAGGGCTAAGCCGAACAGCGCGCCCACGATGATCTGCTCGGCGCACAGCAGCAGCCCTCGCAGGCTCAGGGGGTCGAACTGGGGCAATGGCGGTAACGCTGGCACGATCACCACGGTAATCGCCACCGCAACGTACAGGCGCACCCGTGCCGGCAACATGCGCGTGCCGAAGATAGGCATGGTCATCAGCACCGCCGTTACCCTGAACAACGGCAGGATGAACGTGGCTACCCAGGTGCCGATCTGCGTGTCAGTCAGTTCCAGCATCAGGCCGTCAACCGATCAGTTGCGGAATGTTGGTGTACAGGTTAGTGATGTACTCCATGAACTTCTGCACCAGCCAGGGCCCGGCCACGATCAGCGTGACCAGCATCACCAGCAGGCGCGGCAGAAAGCTCAGGGTCTGTTCGTTGATCTGCGTGGCGGCCTGGAACATGGCCACCATCAACCCCACCAGCAGGCTCGGCACCACCAGCACGGCCACCATCAGCGTGGTCAGCCACAAGGCATCGCGGAACAGGTCGACAGCAACTTCAGGCGTCATTCACAGCGCTCCCAGGCGGCATCACACGCCACCAAAACTGCCAGCCAGCGTACCCATGATCAGCGCCCAGCCGTCCACCAGCACGAACAGCATGATCTTGAACGGCAACGAGATGATCAGTGGCGACAGCATCATCATACCCATGGCCATCAACACACTGGCCACCACCATGTCGATGATCAGAAAGGGAATGAAGATCATGAAGCCGATCTGGAACGCCGTCTTCAGCTCGGAGGTGACGAACGACGGCACCAGGATGGTCAGCGGCACCTGGTCAGGGCCGGTGATGTCGGTGCGCTTGGACAGGCGCATGAACAGGTCCAGGTCGCTTTGCCGGGTCTGCGCCAGCATGAAGTCCTTCAGCGGCGCCTGGGCCTTGTCGATGGCCTCCTGCGCGGTCATCTGCTCGTTCAGGTAAGGCTGCAGGGCGGTCTGGTTCACCCGGTCGAACACCGGCGCCATGATGAACAGGGTGAGGAACAGCGCCATGCCCGTCAGGATCTGGTTGGACGGCGTCTGCTGAAGGCCCAGGGCCTGACGCAGGATGGAGAACACAATGATGATGCGGGTGAAGCTGGTCATCAGGATGACGAACGCAGGGATGAAGCTCAGCGCCGTCATGATCAGCAGAATCTGCAGGCTGACCGAATACTCCTGTTGCCCGTTCGCCCCGTTGGACAAGGTGATGGCGGGGATCGACAAAGGGTCGGCAGCCAGGGCCAGCGGCGCGGCCAGCAACAGCAGCAGGGTGAACAACGTACGCAGCGTGGCGCTCATCGCGTCTTGTCCTTAGGGTCCTTGCCCATCAGTTCCATCAGCCGTTGGGCAAACTCAGGCGTTGCCTGGCGCGCCCCCTGCGGGACCTCGACCGGCTCTGCCAGTACATGCAGGGTCTCGATGCTGCCGGGGCTGTGACCGATCAGGATCTGCTCCTTGCCCACCTGTACCAGCAGCAACCGGTCCCGCGGGCCGATGGCGCGGCTGCCGACGATCTCGATCACCTGCCCGCCCTTTACCGCCGAGCCCTGCACACGCCGCAGCAGCCACGCCAGCAGAAAGATCAGCCCCACTACCAGCAGCAGGCCGAACACCATCTGCGCCAGCTGGCCGCTCAGGCTGCCTGGCGGCGCCGCCGGGGTCAGTGCCGGCGTGGCCGCGGCCTGGCATAGCTGGCTGGCCAACAGTGCGATGGGTGCCGCGCTGGCGCGCCTCATGCCCTTCACTCAGCGCAGCTTCTTGATACGTTCGCTGGGGCTGATCACGTCGGTCAGGCGAATGCCGAACTTCTCGTTGACCACCACCACCTCGCCATGGGCGATCAGCGTACCGTTGACCAGCACGTCAAGCGGCTCACCCGCCAGGCGGTCGAGTTCGATCACAGACCCCTGGTTGAGCTGCAGCAAGTTGCGGATGTTGATTTCGGTGCTGCCCACTTCCATGGAAATGCTCACCGGGATGTCCAGGATCACATCAAGGTTCGGGCCTTCCAGGCTGACGTTGGGGTTGGGCTTGGGCGAGCTGGCAAACTCTTCCATGGGCAGGCGGCCCGGCCCTGGGTTGTTGCCGGTATCGCCCAGCAGTGCATCGATATCGGCCTGGCCGGCCGCGCCGGTTTCCTCCAGCGCCGCGGCCCACTCATCGGCCAGCGCCTGGTCTTCTGGAGAGGTGATCTCGTTTTCGTTAGCCATGGTTTCCTCGACAGGCATTCAATTCGGTAAAAGCGAGCGGCACGCGCTCAGCGGCGTTCGATCGGGTCGATGATCTGCAGGGCCAGGTTGCCCTTGTGCGAGCCCAGGCGCGCCTTGAACGCTGGTACGCCATTGGCGCGCAGCACCAGGTGCTCGGGCAGCTCGACCGGGATCACGTCACCACGCTGCATGTGCAGAATGTCGCGCAGTTTCAGCTGGCGGCGGGCGACGGTGGCGGTCACCGGCACGGCAACGTCCAGCACGTCTTCGCGCAAGGCCTTGACCCAGCGCTCGTCCTGGTCGTCCAGGTCGGACTGGAAGCCCGCATCGAGCATCTCGCGCACCGGCTCGATCATCGAGTAAGGCATGGTCACGTGCAGGTCGCCGCCACCGCCGTCCAGTTCGATGTGGAAGGTGGACACCACCACCGCCTCGCTGGGGCCGACGATGTTGGCCATGGCCGGGTTGACCTCGGAGTTCATGTACTCGAAGTTCACCGGCATGATCGCCTGCCAGGCCTCTTTAAGGTCGATGAAGCACTGGTCCAGCACCATGCGCACCACCCTCAATTCGGTAGGGGTGAACTCGCGGCCTTCGATCTTGGCGTGGCGGCCGTCGCCGCCGAAGAAGTTGTCCACCAGCTTGAACACCAGCTTGGCGTCGAGGATGAACAGCGACGTGCCGCGCAGCGGCTTGATCTTCACCAGGTTCAGGCTGGTGGGCACGTACAGCGAATGCACGTACTCACCGAACTTCATCACCTGCACGCCCCCCACCGCCACGTCGGCAGAGCGGCGCAACAGGTTGAACATACTGATGCGGGTGTAGCGGGCAAAGCGTTCGTTGATCATTTCGAGGGTAGGCATGCGCCCCCGAACAATGCGGTCCTGGCTGGTCAGGTCGTAGCTTTTGATGCTGCCAGGCTCGGATGCACTCTCGGTCTGTACCAGACCGTCGTCGACGCCATGCAACAGGGCATCGATCTCATCCTGGGACAGCAGGTCCTGTACGGCCATTGCCCACTCCTACTGCAATACGAAATTGGTGAACAGCAACTGGTCGATTACCGGCTTGCCGACTTCCTTCTGGGCCACTTCCTGCACCACCACGGTAGCCTTCTGGCGCAGCATCTCTTGCCCCACTGCACTGCTGGCCAAGGTATCGAAGCCAACCCCGGAGAACATCATCACCAGGTTGTTGCGGATCACCGGCATGTGCACCTTGAGGGCGTCCAGGTCCGCCTGGTTGCGGGCCTGCAGGGTAATGCTGACCTGCATGTAGCGCTGGCGGCCGTTCTGGTTGAAATTGACGACGAATGCCGGCGTCAGTGCCTCGTAGATGGCGGCGGGCTTGACGTTGGTAGCGGCGGCATCGGCAGCCGGGGCCGGCTCGCTCTTGTGCATGAAGAACCAGGTGGCGCCCACCGACAGGCCAATGGCCAGCAACAAACCCGCAACGATGAGCAGGATCAGCTTGAGTTTGCCTTTAGCGGCGGGGTCTTTCACTGCTTCGGTATTCGCCATGCCAATAATCCGTCGTCCATCAGGGGTTATAGGAAGAATGGGATGGCTTGAGCAAGTGTTATGCCAGATTGCGCGCAGCCCAGCTTACAGCTGCGCGAAGGGGGAATCGCCGTGTTGGCGAATCAGGCGTAGTAGTCGACCGCGCTGTCGCCGATGACCACCTGCTGCTCGACGGGCCTGGATGCCTCGGTCGTTTCAGCGGCGCCCTGCTCCGCTCGGCGCGCAGCCACCCCGGACAGCTGGCTGCCCTGCTGCTGCGCCTGGCCCTGCTGCTGGCCGCGGGACTGGTCGGCAACGTTGACGTCCGGCTGCGCCAGGCCCTGCTGGGTGAACAACTCCCGCAGCCGGTGCACCTGGCTGTCCAGGGCGTCGCGTACGCCAGCATGGCCGCTGATGAAGGTCACCTGGGTGGGCTGGTCGGCGGCAACGTTGACACGGATATCCAGGCGACCCAGCTCGGCCGGCTCCAGTTGAATATCTGCCGACTTCAGGTTCTGGCTGGACAGGTACATCACCCGGTTCACCAAACCTTCAGTCCAGGCACCCTGATTCATCGGCAGAGGCTGGTGCAGCGGGTTGGGGTTGACCGGTACGGCATTGGCAGTCTTCGCGGTGGCCGCTTGGGTCAGGTTGGCCAGGCGGCTGGCGAAATCATCAACCCGGGTATCGCTGGCGGCGCTCTTGGTATCCTTGAGGCCATCTTCGAGCAGGGCGCCGAAGGCCTTGTCGCCAGTACCGTCGGCCTCGCCCTCGGCACTGGTCACGCCACCCGCCAAGGTATTGACGGCAGTAGCATTACTTTCACCCTGGGTGCGGTCCGCGTCCAGCGCATGAGCCGATGTACTGCCTTTGGCCTGAGCGCTGTGCTCAAGCGCCAGGCGCAGCGTCGGTAGATTGGCGAGCGGGTCGGCATCTGGGTCAAACGCCTGCTCGGCAGGTGATTCTTCAGGCTGCGGGCCAGCGGCCTGGAGCACGGGTGCCACAGCCTGTGCCTGGGCCTGGATCAGTTGCGCGCCTGGTGGGGCGTCGGTGACCTGCCCAGCGACGAGGCTGGCGTCACGCATGCCGGTGTCGGCCGCAGTGGTGTCCTCGGCCGGCAACTTATTGCCGTCATCGGCAACCTTGCCCTTATCGGCTGCCGACTGTTTGCCGCTTACAGCCCCATCGCTTTTGTCCGACGGTTTGCTGGCAACAGCTTTATCGGCAGGGCCGGCAACCTTGTCGCGCCCCTGACGCGCCATTACCTGGCCGAAACCATCGCCGTTGTTGCCCTGTACCTGCGGCGTTTTGCCCGCTGACGCGGGCGCCGTACGGGAGGGATCGCCAAGGGTATTGGCTTGCAACAAGGGGTTGGATGCGACAGGCATTAAGCGGTCTCCGCGCCATAAACTGAATGATCACGTCGGTGTATGAGCAAAAGTCGCGCCAAGTTACCTGTCAGCCTGCGGATATGCCCTGCTGCTCGGCACGGTAGAAGCGCTGCACCTCGGCGAACTCCTGATCGATACGGCTGATCAGGTCTTCGATGCCGAACAAAGGGGGGCGGCGGGCACGTTCCTCCAGTTGCTGGCACAGGCCCGCCAGCGCAACGGCGCCCATGTTGCTGCTGCTGCCCTTGAAACTGTGGGCAGCGGCGCCCAGCTCCTGGGCGCTGCGGGCCGCATGCAGTTGCCCCAGGCGTCGCTCGGAGTCGTCTAGAAAGGTCTGTACCAGCTGCAGGTAGCCATCTTCCATGACTTCTCGCAGGTCGCTGAGTACCTTGTGGTCGATATGCATGTCAGCCACTTGTTCGCTCCTTGATCAAGCCAGATAAATGCTTGAGCCCGCCCCAGGCTCACCAGGCGAACTCCACGCGTGCGCACCGGCCACCTTCGGCCCAGGTCGCGCTGCTGGACAGGCGCCGGACCAGTTCCAGCCCGCGCCCGCTCAATCCCTGTTGCAATGCGGCCCGTGACAGCACCTGCTGCACGTCGAAACCCTCACCGCTGTCACGCACGTCGATCTTCAGACGCCCGCCCTGGGCATGCGGTTCAACCACAAGGTCGATGCGCACGAAGCCCTCGCTCAACAACGCCAGGCGCCGAGCGCGCTCCTGATAATAGTCGGCAAACCCCTGCACATCCCGCTTGAGCTGCGAATCCAGGCCAAGCACGCCATGTTCAAGCGCGTTGGAGTACAACTCGCTGAGCACACTGTACAGGTTCCCGCCACGGGCACGCAGGCCATGAACCTGCTGCAACAACTGCACCAGGTACGGCACGGGGTTGAACTGACGCAGGCTTTGACCGCGAACCTCGAACCCCAGCGACCAGTCTGCCGGGCTGGTCGGGCCGCTGTCCGGGTAGTTTACAGGAGCCGGCAACGGCTCTTGGGCGCCGGGCATGCGGATATCGCACAAACTGATGTCATCCCGAGGCTGCCCACCAAAAAGCGCCAGCGCCTGCATCAGCTCACTGAACAGCAGCGCTGGCTCGCGGTTGCCGGCCAACACCGACCGCAGGCGCTGCTCACCGAACAGGCGCTCCTGGGCATCCGCTGTTTCCAGCACGCCGTCGGACAGCAGCAAAACCCGCTCGCCCGCGGCCAGCGGCCACACCTCGACAGCGTCATCGAACTGCCCAGGCCCCAGAATACCCAACGGTAGATGACGTGACTGCAATGGCGTCAATACAGCACCTTCCGCCGACAGGCGGTAGCCGTCGGGCATGCCGCCGTTCCATACCTCCACTACCGCCCGCTGCTGGCTGAGGTTGAGCAACAGCGCGCAGCAGAACATGTCGACGGGCAGGATGCGTTTGAGCTTGGCGTTCATCTCGCGCAGCACCTGGGGCATGGTGTAGCCCTTGGCCGTCATGCCGTAGAACACCTCGGCCAGGGGCATGGCACCGACCGCTGCCGGCAGGCCATGGCCGGTGAAATCCCCCAGGAATACGCGCATGTCACCGGACGGCGTGAAGGCCGCGAGCATCAGGTCGCCGTTGAACAGCGCGTAAGGCGACTGCACAAAGCGGATGTTGGGCGCGGCAAGGCAACCGGAGTGGGCGACCTTGTCGAATACCGCCTTGGCTACCCGCTGCTCATTCAGCAGGTGGTGGTGATGCCGGGCGATCTGGTCACGCTGCTGGAGCACCGTGTCCTGCAGCCGGCGCAGGCGGTCCATGGCGCGGATCTTGGCAGCCAGGATCACGGCACTGTACGGTTTGGCCATGAAGTCATCGCCGCCCGCCTCCAGGCACCGCACCAGCGCCTGCTCTTCATTGAGGGATGTCAGGAAGATGATCGGCACAAGCGCCTCGCCGGCCAGGGCCTTGATCTGCCGCGCGGCCTCGAAGCCGTCCATCACCGGCATCAACGCATCGAGCAGCACCAGCTGCGGGCGGCGTTCGCTGAACAATGCCACCGCTTCCTGGCCGTTCTGCGCAGTGACCACCACGTGCCCCTGGCGCTTGACGATCTGCGCCAGGAGCATGCGGTCGACGTCACTGTCTTCGGCAACCAGCACCGTCAAACCCTGCCCGGCCGGCATATTGGCGCTCAACTGATGTCGAAGAGTTTGTCGAAATTGGAGATGGCGAGGATCTTGCGCACATCCGAGCTGGCATGCACCACCCGCACATCGGCTTCATCGCCCCCGGCGTGGTCGCGCAGCATCAGCAGCATGCCCAGCGCCGAGCTGTCGAGGTAAGTGGTGTCTTGCAGGTCGACCACCACGGCATCGGGGCGGCTTGGCTGACGCTCGTAGGCATCGCGAAATTCCTGGTGCCTGCCGAAATCGAAGCGCCCTTTGATCCTGATCGTGAGCTTTTTGCCGTCCTGCGAAAAATCCGTTTCAACTGCCATTTCAGCGATTCCTTCGATGATGGCGGGTGCGTCCTCATGAAGGTGTAGCAGCCACGGCGGGGGGCCGCAAGTGGTGGAGGCTAGAGCGATTCCTGGCGCGGCAGGCGCTGGGACAGTTCATCGAGCAGGCGCTGCTCGCGCTTGTCTTCGGCACGCCGGGCTTCATCCATGTAGCGCTGCACCAGTTTGCGCAACCCCTCAACCCGCGCGTAGGCCTGCTGCCACACGCCCCGCGCATTGTTGAGGTTGTTCTGGTGCCACACCAGGCTCTGACGCTGCTGGGTCATGGCGGTTTCGAGCTGCCCGAGAAAGCGCTGGTAATTGACCAGCCAACTGCCATTCACCCCCTGGCCACCGCGGTTGATCCACTGCTGCTGGTAATCTTCGCGAAAGCGCTCCAGCTCTGCCAGCTTGGCCTGGGCCGTGGCCACCTGCTGCTGGAACTGCCCCAGGCGCTGGGCGGCCTTGCGCTCGGCTTCTTCGGCCATGCCCACCACCGGCGCAAGGCGCGCGGCGCGCCCTGGCAGCGCCACCGGCTATCAGCCTGCCGGGGGCGTGAAAATCGCCCCCAACTGGTCGCGGCTTTGCGCCATGCCCACGTTCTCCTGCAACCCCTGGCGCAAATACTCGACCAGGCGTGACTGCAGGGCGATGGCCAAATCCGTTTCAGGGTCGCCACCTGCAACATAGGCCCCCACGCTGATCAGGTCGCGGCTTTGCGAAAGGCGCGACCACAGCTGCTTGAACTTCTGCGCCTCGCGCAGGTGATCGGCATCCACCACCTGCGGCATCACCCGGCTGATGGAGGCCTCGATATCGATGGCCGGGTAATGACCCTCTTCGGCCAGGCGCCGCGACAGCACGAAGTGACCGTCCAGCACGCCCCGCGCCGAGTCGGCGATGGGGTCCTGCTGGTCATCGCCTTCGGACAATACCGTGTAGAACGCCGTGATGGAGCCGCCACCCGCCTCACCGTTGCCGGCCCGCTCCACCAGCTTGGGCAACTTGGCGAATACTGACGGCGGATAACCGCGGGTAGCCGGTGGTTCGCCGATGGCCAGGGCAATTTCCCGCTGGGCCTGGGCGAAGCGGGTCAGCGAGTCCATCAGCAGCAGCACGTTTTTACCCTTGTCGCGGAAGTACTCGGCGATGCGGGTGCAGTACATGGCAGCGCGCAGGCGCATCAGCGGCGCATCATCGGCAGGCGATGCCACCACCACCGAGCGCTTGATCCCCTCCTCGCCGAGGATGTGCTCGATGAACTCCTTCACCTCGCGCCCCCGTTCGCCAATCAGGCCCACCACAATGATCTCGGCTTCGGTGAAACGGGTCATCATGCCCAGCAACACCGACTTGCCCACACCGGTGCCGGCAAACAGGCCAAGGCGCTGGCCGCGGCCTACGGTAAGCAGGCCATTGATACTGCGAATGCCCACGTCCAGCGGCTTGCTGATAGGGTCGCGGTTGAGCGGGTTGATCACCGGGCCGTCCATGGGCACCCAGTCCTCGGCCTTCATGCCACCCTTGCCATCCAGTGCACGGCCGGCACCATCGAGCACCCGGCCCAGCATGCTCATGCCCATGGGCAGGCGACCGCCGTCGTCCAGCGGTACCACCCGCGCGCCAGGGGCAATGCCGACAATACTGCCCACCGGCATCAGGAACACCTTGGGCCCGGCGAAGCCCATTACCTCGGCTTCAACCTGCACAGGGTGGTAGCTGTCATCGTTGATGACCAGGCAACGGCTGCCCACGGCAGCGCGCAGGCCTTCGGCTTCCAGGGTCAGGCCCACCATGCGCAGCAGGCGGCCTTCGACCACCGGTTGCGCCGGCAGCCCGATGGCCTCGGCGTAAGTGCCCAGGCGCTTGCCGAAGCTGGTGCGTTCAAGGCGCATCCGCTGGCTCCGCCGGTGCATCCAGGTCTACCGAGAGGTCAGCGGCGGCAGGGTGCAGGGAATGGTCGTGCAATTGATCGAACAGTTGTGCCACCGCTTTTTCGATGCGGGTTTCCATGGTCGCGTCGATGCGGCTTTGGGCCGTTTCGATGCGGCAGCCGCCCGGCAGCAAGGTGCTGTCTTCCAGCAGCCGCCAGTTTTCTTCATGGCGCTCGCGCAGGGCCTTGGCCAGTTCGAAGTCCTGCGGGTTGAGGTGGATGCGGATGTTGTCAGCGCCCATCGGCAGCAGTTTCAGCGCGCCGCGCAGTACCTGGGTGATCTGGCTGGAATCGTTGTGCAGCTCGCGGCCAATCACCTGCCGGGTGATGTGGGCCACCAGGTGCACCAGGGTTTTCTCGATGTGCGTGTCCTGCTCGGCGATCGGTTCCATCAGGTGGGTCATCAAGCGTTCGAGGCTGGCCAGCTTCACCTTGAGGGCTTCGTCGGCTTCTTGACGCACCTTCAGCTGGGTGCTGTGAAAACCTTCACGCTCCCCGGTGGCGAAGCCCTCGTTATAGGCCTCCTGGCGAATGGCTTCGAGTTCTTCGAGGGTAAGCGGCTGGACGTCTTCCAGCGGCACTTCCTCGACCTCTTCTTCCACTTCTACCGGCTGTTCCGGTTCGGACCGAGGCGGCGGCTGGGGGTCAAAACTGGGCAGCGCCCATACGTCCACACCCTCAAGGTCACGGGCACGGATCAGGTCGCTGGGATGATGTTCTTTGGTGGACATGAACTCGCCTGTTTAAATAGCTGCAAGTGGCAAGCTGCAAGCTGCAAGCTGCAAGCTGCAAGCTGCAAGCTGCAAGCTGCAAGCCAAAGCAGACTGCATGAGGGCTGCTTTTTTCTTACCCCTTGAAGCTTGTATCTTGCAGCTTAAAGCTACAAGCCTAAGCAGGCTGCATGGGGCTGCTTTTTCTTGCAGCTTGCAGCTTAAAGCTTGCCGCTTTCAGATCATTTCTTCGGCGCCCTTGCCACCGAGGACGATTTCGCCGGCGTCGGCCATGCGGCGGGCGATGGTGAGGATTTCCTTCTGCGCCGTTTCCACGTCGCTGACCCGCACCGGGCCCTTGGCCTCGAGGTCGTCGCGCAGCAGCTCGGAGGCACGCTTGGACATGTTCTTGAAGATCTTGTCCTTGACCCGCTCGTCTGCACCCTTGAGGGACACCACCAGCACATCCGAAGACACCTCGCGCAACAGCGCCTGGATACCGCGGTCGTCGACGTCGGCCAGGTTGTTGAACACGAACATCAAGTCTTCGATCTGCTCGGACAGGTCGCTGTCGATCTCGCGGATCGAGTCCATCAACGCGCCTTCCACCGAGCTGTCGAGGAAGTTCATGATGTCGGCAGCGCGCTTGATACCACCCAGGGTGGTACGCGCGGCATTGGAGTTGCCGGAGAACTGCTTCTCCAGAATCTGGTTCAGCTCTTTCAACGCAGCCGGTTGCACGGTGTTCAGCGACGATACCCGCAACACGATGTCCAGGCGCACCTTGTGGTCGAAGTTGCTCAGCACTTCACCCGCCTGGTCCGGGTCCAGGTAGGCCACCACGATGGCCTGGATCTGAGGGTGTTCGTAGCGGATCACGTCGGCAACCGCGCGCGGTTCCATCCATTTCAGGCTGTCCAGGCCGCTGGTGTTGCCACCCAGCAGAATGCGGTCGACCAAGCCATTGGCCTTGTCTTCACCCAGCGCCTGGTTGAGCATCTTGCGGATATAGGCATCGGAACCCACGCCCAGGCTGGTCTGGTCGCCGACCACTTCGACGAACTCGCTCATCACCTGCTCGACCTGGTCGCGGTGAATGTTGCCCATCTGCGCCATGGCCACACCCACCCGCTGCACTTCCTTGGGCCCCATGTGGCGCAGCACCTGCGCGGCATCGGTTTCACCCAGTGAAAGCAGCAGGATGGCCGCCTTGTCGACGCGGCTCAGCTTGGCGGTAACGGCTCGGTTATCACTCATCGGCATTGATCCAGTCTTTCACGACCTGGGCGACACGGCCCGGGTCCTCGGCCACAAGGCCTTTGATTGCGTTGAGCTGTGCCTCGTAGCCCTCGGTGGGGCTTGGCAGCAGAATGCTTGTCGGGCCACCCAGGCTGACGCGGTCGCTGGCCAGTTCGCCATCGAGCCCGATCATGCCGCCCAGCTCCATGTCGCTGTCCGGGGCAGCCTGCTTGCCACCCCCTGTGAGGTTGTTGAGCACCGGGCGCAGCACGCCGAACACCAGCACCAGGATGAACAGCACACCCAGCACCTGCTTGACGATATCCCAGAACCACGGTTGCTGGTAGAACGCGATGTCGGCAATTTCTTCACCGCGGTCTGGTGCGAACGGCACGTTGATCACCGTGACGCTGTCGCCCCGGCTGGCATCGTAGCCCACCGCATCCTGTACCAGGCGCGTGAAGCGTGCCAGGTCTTCGGCGCCCCATGGCACATGGGTGGTGTTGCCATTGGCTGCATCGACCTTGACCTGGTCATCCACCACCACCGCCACCGACAGGCGCATGGTGCGCCCCTGCTGCTGGCGAGTATGGCTGATGGAGCGGTCCAGCTCGAAATTCTTGGTGCTTTGCTGACGCTTGTCCGACGGGTAGGGCGCGAGCATGGGCTGGCCGGTGGCCGGGTCCATGATCTGCTGGCCATTGGCATCGACCAACGGCTGGCCAGGCTGGATCGCCCCGGCCGCCGTGGCCGCGCCACCGGTGGTCTGCGGCGCGGACGCAGCGCCCGGCGGCTGGTTGCTCAAGGCTCCGGGCACACCCTGCGGGCCCTGGCTGCTGGCACGCTGCTCGTCTACCGACTGCTCGCTGCGCAGCGCGGGCTGGTCAGGGTTGAACTGCTCGGAGGTGGACTCGACCGCACTGAAATCCAGGTCGGCAGACACCTCGGCCTTGTAGCGGTCATTGCCCAGCACCGGCTGCAGAATGTTGTGCACGCGCTGGGTGAGCATGCTCTCCACCCGGCGGCTGTAGTCGAACTGCTTGCCTGCCTGGGTCAGCGCAGAGTCCTGGATCTGGTCAGACAGCAGGTTGCCCTTCTGGTCGACCACGGTCACCTGGGACTTGTCCAGCTCCGGCACGCTGGTGGCAACCAGGTTGACGATCGCCATCACCTGCCCAGGCTCCAGGGCACGGCCTGGGTACAGCTCAACCAGTACCGAGGCACTGGGTTTGCGTTCATCACGGACAAACACCGAGCTTTTCGGGATGGCCAGGTGCACGCGGGCGGCCTTGACGTTGTTCAGGCTCGACACGGTCCGCGCCAGCTCGCCTTCCAGGCTGCGGCGGTAGCGGGTGGCTTCCATGAACTGGCTGGTGCCCAGCCCCTGTTCCTTGTCCAACAGTTCGAAGCCGACATTGCCGTCGCTGGGTGCCACGCCGGCAGCTGCCAGTTTCAGGCGCGCACGGGAGAGGTCGTCGGCCTTCACCAGCAGGGCGCCGGAATTGGGTTCCACGTTGTAGGGGATGTCAGCGGCCGACAGGGTATCCATGACCTGCTTGGTGTCCATGCCCGACAGGCTGCCGTACAGGGGGCGGTAATCAGGCTGCTGCGACCACAGCACCACGGCAAAGCCGATGGCCACGCTGGCGGCCAGGCCAACCATGAGGCCGATCTGACGCAGGATGGGCATCTGCGCGATGTTTTCCAGAAACGCCAGGCGCAGCATCGGCGGCTTGGACGCTGGCGGGCCACTTTTGGCGGGCGCGTTGTCGACGACTGCTTCAGCCATGGTCTACGTCCGCCCTCACACCGGCATCTGCATGATGTCCTGGTACGCCTGAACCAGCTTGTTGCGTACCTGGGTCAAGGCCTGCATCGAGACGCTGGCCTTTTGCGAAGCGATCATCACGTCGGTGAGGTCAACGCCGCTCTTGCCGATTTCGAAGGCGTTGGCCAACTGGTTCGAAGCCTGCTGGGTTTCGTTCACCTTGCCGATGGCCTGGCCGAGCATGTCGGCGAAGGTGCTTTGCCCAGGTGCCAGTTCAGGGGCGACAGCCACCTTCGGCAACGACATGGCGTCGGCCTGCATGGCGCGCATGTCCAGCATCAGACGATTGAATTCAACACCTTGGCTCATGACCTTCTCTCTCCTGCGGCCGCATTTTTTTGACAGTGATGCGGCAGATACCCTACCTAAGCAACAAAGGTGCCAGCCTTGGCAGGAGCGGTCGGGATGTTAGAGGGGAGGTGTTCTACTTACCTGGGTCTGCACCTATGAAACCGAGCGCCGCTGCAACCTGGCAGCCAGGCTCACTCACCGTACAAGCTGGCTTCCACATCGAAGCCGGCATCACGCATCTGTGCCAGCTTGTAGCGCAAGGTGCGCGGGCTGATGCCCAGGCGTTCGGCGGCTTCCTTGCGCCGACCGCGCTCGGCACGCAGGGTGTCAATGATCATCTGGTACTCGTGCCGGCGAACATCGCCCTCCAGCCCGGCGTTCTCCAGTAATGGCTCAGTGCCAGCTGCCAACGGAATGGCGCCTTCCAGACAAAAATCCGCCGCCTCGATCATCCCGCCCTGCTGCAGGATCAGCGCACGCTGCAAGGCGTTGTCCAGTTCCCGCACGTTTCCCGGCCAGGCCCAGGCCTGCAGGCAGGCACGGGCTTGTGCAGACAGCCGTACAGGTGGGTGCTTCATCTTCTGCGCATGCCGCGCCAGCAACTTTTCGGCAAGCGGCAGGATGTCGCCCTGGCGCTCGCGCAGTGGTCGCCAGGCCAGCGGGAACACCGAAAGCCGGTAGTACAGGTCTTCCCGGAAGCGCCCCGCCGCCACTTCGCCCGCGAGGTCGCGGTTGGTGGTGGCCAGCACGCGGATATCCAACTGAATGGGCCGTCGCCCGCCCACCCGCTCCACCTCACGCTCCTGCAGCACCCGCAACAGCTTGGCCTGCAAGCCCAGGGGCATCTCCGAAATCTCGTCAAGCAGCAGGGTGCCGCCGTCGGCCTGTTCGAACTTGCCGGGCTGGGCGGCGATAGCCCCGGTGAAGGCACCCTTCTCGTGGCCAAACAGCGTGGCTTCCAGCATGTTGTCGGGGATGGCTGCGCAGTTGATGGCCACGAACGGTTGGCTGGCACGGGTGGACTGCTGGTGAATGTAGCGCGCCAGCACTTCCTTGCCCGTGCCGGACTCACCAGAGATCAGCACCGTGGAATCGCTGCGGGCCACCCGCGCGGCCAGCTCCAGCAATTGGCGGCTGGCGGGTTCGCAGGCAATCGGGCCGTCCGCGTCCTCGGCGCGCCCTGCCGCGTGCTGTTGTACCAGGCTGAGCAAGGCCTTGGGTTCGAAGGGCTTGACCAGGTAATCAACGGCGCCTTGGCGCATGGCCTCTACGGCGCGCTCCACGGCGGCGTGGGCGGTCATCAGCAACACCGGCAGCTGCGGTTGCTGGCGACGTAATTGCGTCAACAATTGGTGCCCGTCCATACCAGGCATGTTCACATCGCTGATCACCAGGTGGAACGACCTTTCGCGTACGGCCTGCAGGGCCTGCTCGGCACTGCTCACCGCCTGATGGGCGACGCCGCCGAGGTCGAGGGTATCGGCCAGCGCCTCACGCAGCACGCGGTCATCCTCGACCAGCAACACTGTAACGGGCATCACGGGCCGTCTGCCCCATCGATCAGCGGCAGCTCGATGCGCACGCAGGTGCCACGGCCAACCTTGGAACGCAGGCTGAGCGCGCCGTCATGGGCCTTGACCACGGCCTTGACCACCGCCAGGCCCAGGCCGGTACCCGTGGATTTGGTAGTGAGGAACGGTTCACCCAGGCGGCCCAGCAGCTCGGGGGCGATGCCACTGCCGGCATCACTGACGCACAGGTGCAGGGTGCCCTGACGGCGCCACAGGTGAACCTTGAGCCTTGCCGGCGCCGGGCTGGCCTGCAAGGCATTCTCGATCAGGTTGAGCAACGCGCCTACCAGGGTGTCGCGGTTACACAGCAACTCGCCCAGGCGGCTGTCGCACTGCCAGCGTACGGCATGGCCCTGAACGTGGGTCTGGGCCGCTTGCTGCAGCGCTTGGAACAGCGCCTTGGGGGTTACACGGTCCTGTAGCGGCAGCTCTCCGCGGGCAAACACCAGCATGTCGCGCACTTGCTGTTCCAGCTCATGAAGGCGTTCTTTCAGGCTGCTGGCAAAGCGCTGGCGGGTTTGGGTGGTGAGGGCCTGCTCGGGGTCTGCCAGGTGGCTGGCGTACAGCATGGCGGCCGACAATGGCGTACGGATCTGGTGCGCCAGCGAGGCCACCATGCGCCCAAGGGACGACAGGCGTTCATGACGGGCCAGTTGATCTTGCAGGCGACGGGTTTCGGTCAGGTCATTGAGCAGCACCAACTGCCCGGGCTCGGCGTCCAGCGAACGGGTTGCAATGGACAAGCGGCGCCCGTCGCGGAGCGAAACCTCGTGGCCGTCGTCCTCACGCGGGGCGAAGCTGCGCGCGATCACGTGCCGCCACAGCTGGCCGAGCAATGGCTCGCCCAACAGCTCGCAGGCAGCCGGGTTCGCCTCGCGTACGCGCCCTTGCCCGTCGATCACGATAACGCCACCGGGCAGCAGGTCCAGCAGGTTCTGCAGGCGGTTGGCCAGGCGCTCCTTTTCGTTCAACTCCTCGATGCGCTGGGCGCTGACCACGGCCAGCTCGCCTTTCAGCTCGCTGACCCTGGCTTCGAGCAGGCTGTAGGACTGGCTGAGCTGGCTGGAGACCTGGTCGAACAGGGCGAACGCCTGCTCGACACCCTGCCGGCTCTCCTGCTCGGCCAGGGACGTGGATACTTGGGCGGCCTGGGGCATCGTGCTCTCTCGCATGGCTGACCGTCATAAAAACGGTGTGTTGCCAGCGATGAAGCAATAGCCGTGCCGAAACTTGAGCAGCGTGCACCCAGGCGATTCCCAGCTTACCCCGCTGTTATTGAGCAGTATCCGGCAACCACGCCCTGCCCCACCTGGCCAGGTTCTCCCCTTCCAGCATCCACCCGCCCAGCACCGCACTGCGCAGCTCATCACCCGCCCTGGCCGTGGCATCCAGGTCGGCAATGTGCATGCGGATCGCATCCACCCAGGCCCGGAAACGGTTTTTCACCAGGGTCACCGGCAATTCCGGGTAGCCCTGGTAGCAGCGCACATCACTGGCAATGACCGGGAAGCCGCACGCGCCGTACTCCAGCAAACGCAGGTTGCTCTTGCAGTCGTTGAACAGGTTTTGCTCAACAGGGGCCAAGGCCAGGTCCAGGTTCATCCTGGCCAGCGTTGCCGGGTAATGCTCGATGGCAACGCTCTCATGGTACTCATGAATGTACGGCCGCAGCTTGGCCGGGCACAGGCCGAAGAATACCCACTCCACTTCGCCTGCCAGCTCCTTGATCACATCCGCGATCACCTCCAGGTCACCGGTGTGGCTTGCACCGCCAGCCCAGCCCACACGGGGTTTGCGCGATTGCCGGCGCAAGGCACTGAGCCCGCTCCAGATCCGCGGCCCCAGGGTGTTGGGCACTACCCGTATATCGTCATGCAGCCCGGCGAAGGCCTCGGCCAGCGGCTGGGTGGACACCACAAAGCGGTCCACATAGGCCAGGCCACGGCGTATGGAGCGCAAGATGTCCTTGGGCATGTGCGACCGGTGCACGCTCTTGACCGGCAGGTTGGGCAGGTAGTCGTCCAGCTCGAACACCTTGAACGCCTGCGAAAACGCATGCATTCGGCGTATGTGTTCGATCTGCTCGTCGCCGACCTGGCGCTGCAGCACGATGCTGTCCGGGCCGAAACGCTCCAGCTCGGCAGGCGCCAAGTGGTTCCAGGACAACACGCCCTCGGCCAGCCCCTCCCGGCTGAGCGCCTCCAGCGGCTGCATGACGCGATAATGGCCGCACCCGTGACGGTCTGCGGCATGGGCCAGAATCAACGGCAGCGGTTTCCACGACGCCAGTGGCCGCCAGCTCAACTCGGTGGGCGCCAGGGCAAAGCCGTTGGTCGAAGACAGCGAGAAGTTGGGGTTGTAATACGGGTCGCGCGCCAATGCAGGCAGCCAGCGGGCATACAAGGCGTCTTCTTCCTTGACGCTGGGCGGCGTGGCGGCGTCTTCGCTGAGCAGCAGTTGCGCACGGGGGGTCCAGACGTTCAGGTAACCCGCGCTGTGCAGGCGCAGGCACAGGTCCACATCCACCCAGCGCTGCAACTCGGGCGACTCGTCGAAGCCGCCCACCTCCAGGAACAGGCCCTTGTTCACCAACAGGCATTTGCCGCTCACGGCCACGTAGTTCTGGTCCACCTGCAGGCGCTGCAGGTAGCCGGGCGCATCCAGCGGCAAGCCGGCGAACGCCTCGGCTACCGGGCCATTGAGGCCAAGCACGTAACCGGCATGGCGGATGGTCGCGTCGCCTGCCACCAGCTTGGCCCCTACAGCGCCGACTTCCTGACGCATGCCATGGTTGAGCAATTGCTGCAGCCAGTCGTTTTCGAGCACCGCAGCGCCTTCGTCAAGCCACAGCAGGAAGTCGCCACGGGCCTGGGTGGCGGCCTGGTTGCGCATCTGCGCCGGCGACAGGCCGGCAGCAAAGCGCAGGCAGCGAATGGCATCGGTACCCAGCTGGGCAACGGCGCCCAGCCAACCGTCAACCGCAGCGCCAGCATTGGCCGGGGCCACCAGCAGCACTTCGTAGTGGCGGTGGGTGGTCTTCTCCAGGATGGTTTCCATGCACCGCTGGGCCCGCTCGGTGCTGGGGCCTTGCAGCAGCACCAGGATGCTCACCGGAATGTCGCCAGGGGCGCCGTAGTTCAGGTCGTAACGCCCCGGCTGGCCCGACGCGACCTGCGCCTGGGCAAAGCCCCGGGCGTGCAGATGGCGCTGGATGACGCCGCGCTGGTCAGGGCAGTCCTGCAACGACGGGGCTTCACCGATCAGCAACGGCTCGCTGATATGCCCCAGGCCTGCAAAGCCGCCAGACTCGATCAACCGCAGGATGTAATCCAGCTCGACGGCCTGGCCGGCCTCCTGGCGGAAGCCGCCCATGTCCAGCCACACCTGGCGGTTGAACAGCCAGTGGCGCGACAGGCTCGCCGGCAGGCTCAGCAGCAGGTCCAGGTTAAGGTCAGGGCGCAGCGCTGCGCCCATTTCCGCGCCATCGCCGCGCAAGCCCTCGTCAGCATAAACGGCGCGGCAGCCCGGTGCCGCCAGCAGGTCCAGCGCCGCGATCAGCAAACCGCTGGCCGTGAACTCACTGCCCGCCTCCACCACCATGAACCAGTCGAACTCACCCGCCTGTACCAGCGGGTTGAGCTGCTCACCCAGGCCGGCATCGCTCAACGGCATGACATTCAGGCCATGTTGCTGCGCCATCGTGGACGTGTCGGCCGCAGTCAGCGCCAATACCTTAACGGTGGCGTACAGGCAGCGGTCACTGGCCAGGCTCTGCAGCGTGGCGTTCAAGGCATCCAGCTGAGCGTGCGCATCTACGACGATGACCCCAATTACCGGGCCACCTTCGTGCGCCTGCAGCCGCTGCTCGATAAGCCGCCGCTGCATGTCCCCAGGCACCCGCTGGTCCAGCCAGTCCTGCAAGGTCGATGCTGCGGGCTTGCCCGCCAGAAAATCCAGCATCTGCTGGCGGCCGCGCTGAATCTCCTCGCTGCCCGCATCGCTGTGGCGGGCGTACAACTCGCGGTACAGCGCAGGGTAGTCCTTCAGCGCTTGCTCCGAGCGCCGGGCAGGCGCGCCATCATCCAGGCGCATGCGCACCTGCACGGTCTCGTAGGGCAGGTGATGGAACGCGCTGCGGGCACACAGGCGCATGAGCAGGTCCCAGTCTTCCAGGCCTGCCAGGGTTTCGTCGAAATCCCCCACCGCCAACGCCAGCGCCCGTGGGCAGGCAAAGGTATTGATGGGGATGTAGTTGTTGATCAGCAAACGCTCACGGGAATACTGCCCATGGGGGTAGCGCTGCTCGCGGGACACCTCGTTGCGTTGCCCTGCCGTGATCACTTCCTGGATAAACACCGCGTCGGTGTACACCACGCTGTCGGGGTGCGCCTCCAGCCCCTGCGCCAACCGCTGCAGGTGGTCGGGCAGGTACAGGTCGTCATCGTCCAGGTACACCACGTACCTGCCACTGGCCAGCTGCAGCGCAGCGTTGCGCGCTGCGGCCGGGCCACGGTTACGGCCCTGGCGCAGGTAGGTGATGGGGAAGTCGTAATCGGCCAGCAGCGACTCCACCGGGTCGCCGTTGTCATTGACCAGAATGACCTCGAAGTCCGTGAAGGCCTGGCCGGCGATGCTGTTCAGCGCATCACGCAGCATGTGCGGGCGGTTGTAGGTGGTGAGGATGATGGAGAACAGCACTTGCTCCTGCTGGCGCGCCAGCTGTTCCAGACGCTGGCAAAGCTGACGTGCCCGTACGCCCAAGGCGGTACCGTGCTCATCAGGGTACAGTTCAAGACGCCGCTTGAGGTGAGCCCCTACCTCACGTTCACGCCCGCGCAGGTGGTGCTGCGCGTCGCGTTCGAACACGCCCTCGACCATTGCCAGGTGCCCCAGCAATGGCTCGGTGGAGGCGTAGAACTGGGTCGAATACTGCGCCCCATGCCAGCGGTAGCTGACACCCGGGGTATCCACATAAACGAAGTCCGGATAGCGCTCGGCCATCTGCACGACCATTTCCCAGTCGCCTGCGCCATAGGTGTTGCCCGGCCTCCAGGTTTGCAGGAACGCCTCGCGCCGATAGATGACTGCCGATGGCGTCATGTAACTGTCGTAGATCAGCAGGTCAGCCACTTCGTTGCGCCCGCCCACATAGTCACCGTTGTGGTAGCCCGGATGACGCGGCTGGTTCAGCGGCTGCCCGCTACCATCGACCCAGGTGATGCCGGTGTAGCCGACCGCACTGTGGGGGTGGCTTTCCAGTGCTGGCAGCAAGCGCGCCAGGTGCCCAGGGTTGAAGTAATCGTCTGCAGACAGGAACGTGAAGTAACGGCCCTGCGCAATACCCAGGCCATTACGCCAGTTGTACCCTGGGCCATAGTTGTAGCGGTTACGGATATAGCGCACCTTCGGGTTATCTGCGAATGCCGCCATCACCTGGGGGGTGTCATCGGTGGAGGCGTTGTCCAGTACCAGAATCTCGATATCGTCGACGCCCTGCTCAAGCACCGACTGGACGCAATCAACCAGGTACCGGCCGTAGTTATAGGTGGGAATGACCACGCTCAACAGGGGTTCGGCATGCCTTGCAGCAGCGGCTGCATGGGCTATTGCAGCGGTTACCTTGAATAGCCAGTAATCAGCCGAGCAATGGTAGTTTCGGGCGTGGTCGCGGTCTTGTGCACCCTGTTCGACAGGCCATGCCTGCGGCCCGTTCGAATCGGCTCCGGGCACTGTCAGGCTGTCGATATAAACGCTCGAATGCTGTGGCGTGCCTTCTTTTGAAGGAATGAAGACCCTGCTGAACGCCGACGCGTTGGGCAACGCCTGGTGCTGCCCGGCATCACGCAGCAGCAGGTAGCGCTGGGCCTCTGCCGAGAGGGGCAATACTGGCTGGCTTTCACGGTCATGAACAATCAGAAAGACCCCGTCACAGGCCTCAACGGCATCGGTAGCACGGGTGATGGCCAGGCCGTTACCGGCCCCATAGGCAGCCAGCGGCTGCAACGGCAAGGCCTGCTGCAGTGCCGCCCACTGAGTGTCGGACAGCAGGAAAGCCTGCTGTTCGTCCAGGCTGAAGCCGGCGACCTGCACCTGCCAAGGCTGCCCGGCACAATGCCCACCTGCGACCAACGCCCAATTCGTCATGCTCTCAATTCCCCCAAAAATGGTTGTTCGCTGTGTGAATGCGCCGCGCTGCCTTGCGGCACACGGCTGGCGGGTGCTCAGCCGTGTGACCCGGTCAGTGCTTTCCAGCTCAGCACAGTTGTCGACGGCCGCACATGCTGACGAATCAGCGCTTCCAGATAATGTTCATGGTCACGTTCCGAGCTGATGATCACCACATCGTCACCTTGCACATGCTCGGCCATCCAGCTCAGAGGGTGCATAGGCACGCCCAGCATCTTCTGGCCCTGACGATTGGCATTGGAATCGATGCAGGCGACCACCTGGTTACCACTTTTTTCGGCGTCGAGGATCAACAGGGCAGCAACGAAAGCGCTGCCGAAAATAATGACTCTGCGCCCTTCCAGCCCCGTCATGATGCTCGCCCCAGGGTTCACAACCCTGCTTTGCGCCCACGCCAGCAAGCACTGCGTGGCCTGAGGGTGGGATGCGGCCGACAGCGCGTCAAGCCCGCAGCCATAACGGCCGGGAAACAGGAGCTGGGCCAGCAAAAACACCGGCAGCCCGGCCAAAAAGGCATCCGGTGCGCGGGCCACGCTGGCCTGTAGGCCTACAGCCAATTTTTGCAGCTTGGCCAGCAGCGCCTTGCTGACGACCCGGGCCGACTGAGTCGTGACGGCTTCCTGAACAGTGAACCGCGCCGTGTGTGCATCGCACTGCAGTATCTGTGCTTCAAGGCCCGGTACACCCCTGGCGATACGTCCAAGTTCTCGATAAAGGTGCACCCCCGGCAACGACAGGCTCGCCACGTGGGAGAACTGCCTGGTATGTACGCGACGGCGCAGCAGCGGCTCGTCCAGGTAACCCACGGCATGCCGGCGGTTGATGCGCGCCGGCATCAGCACATCTTCGATACCCGCCGTTTCCAACGTGTTGCGGCCACCAGGGCTACCACCCAGGCACGCATGCACCGCATAGAACCTGGGCAATACCGCCCGTTCCAGCATCACCCCACTGGGCATTGGCCACAACCGCTCCCTGAGGAAACCGCTGATGAACTGCCCTGGCGCGAATACTCGGTCCAACCCGGCCTCAGCATCGCTGGCAAGCAGGGCCTGGCCGTCCTGGTCGATATCGCTGACACGGGTCCACACGAGCCGGACCTCCGGGTGTTCATCCATGAAGCGCATCTGCCGCTCCAGCATCTGGTGCTCCATCACATCGTCGTCATGGGTGACGATGACCCGTCTGCCCAGTGCCAGGTGATAGGCCGAACGGCAGTTGAACTCGACGGTGGAAATATTGCGCGAGTTCCTCACATAGCGGATACGCGGGTCCTGCAAACCCAGGACGAACTGTGCGGTGCCATCACTGCTGCCATTGTCGAGCACCAGCAGCTCGAATGCGTCGAAGCTCTGGTCAAGGATGGCCGCGATGGACTGCTCGAGATAATGCAACCGATTGTAGGTCAGCAGGGCCACGGTCAACGGTGGAATGGCTGGGCTCATGTCAGCGACCGCACCCTGTCCTGAAGTTCGCAGCGGGCATGTTCATGCACGAAAACGAAGTTGGTCTCCAGGGTTTGCTCATCAATGCCGGGGCAAGGATGAAGCCCACGCTCGCTCAGGGTGTAGGCCTGGTAGCCCAGCGCCAACAGGCGCTGCACCACGTCGTTGGGATGGTAGTCGAACTGTTTGGCCCACTTTCTCAACAGCTCGATCAGGATCACCGGCTTGTGCTCGGCCAGCACATGCTCGCCGCCCTGAATCACCATCAACTCGGCGCCTTCCACATCGCACTTGATGACCTGTGGCGCCAGCCCGTTCCGGGCGCAGAACAGGTCGAGCGTGGTCGCCTGGCAGGCCAGCTTCTGCAGGCTGGCCTGATCACCCGGCTGCCCTGCCACCACCTGCGAAGTGGCGCCCGAGCAATCCGGGGTATACAGAAACTCCAAGGTGGTCTCCTGGTTGGAGAAAGCCAACTGGTGCGGGGTGATGTTGAACAGGCCGTTGTGCTGGATGTTGCGCGTTAGAATTTCGTGCGTATGCGCAATGGGCTCGAACGCATGTATAACCGCGGTGGGGCGGTGCTGCGCCAAGGCCAGTGCGTACCAGCCGCAGTTGGCGCCGATGTCCAGGACCACAGCATGGTCACCGGTGACCGCCTTTAGAAACTCGGTCTCCAGGGTTTCGTAGGCGCGGAAGTTCATCAGCGTGCAAGGCACCAGATGCTGGTCCTTTGGGTCCAGCAACAGCTCGATCTGCTGCGAGCGGGAGCGAACAAAGACGCCTTCCGGCAGCAGGCGCACACACTCAACATCAGTACCGGCAAGAAACGCTGGGTAGTCGAACAGCGCGGCATGCTGTGCATGGATGGCTTCAATGTAATCCTGCTTGGCACTGGTGCCTGATTCATAGGCGTTGCGCAAGCGGTCAAGCGTACTCTTGGTCATTCACCCGCTCCAGTTGCAAGGCTGAGAATGCGGCCACGCCAGCCAAACTGCTGCTCGAGCGTGTTGCGGATTTGCGCAGCGTAGGTGGTACTGGCAATGAACACTGTGGTGTCCGCCTGGCCTGCCAGGCTCGCCGGGTCGGTGATGGTCACACCCAGCAGGGGCTTGCCTTGAAGGTTGCGGTTTCTATCGACGATGCCGCAGATGTTGGCCTTGCCCAGCGGTGTATCGCAAAGCAGTCGACTGGTCAGCGAGCCGGCCCCCCAGATCACAACCGGCTCTGCACTTGCCTGAAGTTGTTCGGCCAGCACTTGGACGGGGCGCAGCACCTGCTGCGACAGCTCGACATAACGGCGCAGGCTGTTGCCTGCGACCTCATCGGCCGCCCAGGGGGTGGGGGCGTTGCTTGCCTTGCGGTACAAGGCCAGCAGGTAATGGTTGTCGTAGAAATCGTTGTGCTGGGAAATCACCGTCACCTTCTCAAAGCCATTGGCGCTCAGCAGGTTATCCAGGCTGACGGCGCTGAAGAAGTTGATGTGTTCCAGCGCGAACTCCAGAAATGGCTCAGCCGGCAGGGCCTTGCCAAAGGTTTCGGCATCTGGAACAGCAACGAACAGATAACCCTCATCCGCCAACAGCGCCCCGATCTTGTCCAGGCTGCGGCGCAGGTCGGCGATGTGCTCCAGCACGCCACACAGACTGATCAGCTGGAAGCGCTCTGATGTGACGAAAGCATCCACCGTCGCGCTTCTGATCTCCAGCCCATAGGTGGCCAGCCCCTGCTCGGCAGCCGCAGGGCTGGGTTCCATGCCAAGCAGGCGGGGGTAGCCTGCGTGCTTGAAGTGAGCCAGAAAATGGCCCATGCCCGAGCCTATATCGAGAATGCGCGCATCGGCGGCCAGGTCAGCATGGGTTTCGACGAACTGGAAGAACCGCTCATGGATACGCGCAAGACCGGGCGGCAGCTCGGTATGCAGGTGGTGCTCCACGCTCTGGTAGAACTGATCGAGGGCCGACTGGTCCGGTATGTCGCTGGCGTAGGCAAAACCGCAATGCTGGCACGCCACCACATCGTAATGGACAGGCTGGGCAAGCCCGGGGAAGAGGAAATGCTGACGATGCAACTGCGCCAGCTGGCTCCCACTACAGACTTCACATGTTCTCATGTTGCGCTTCACCCTGTTTCATTGTTCAGTGCCGCTTGCCTGACGGTGCTGGCGGGTTAGATACCAACGCTGTGATAGGGCGTTGACTTGGGCCAGCTTGGCGAAAACTTCATCTGGAATGCCCGCGCAAAGTGCCAGCTGCGCTTCCAGATTGAGCAGTTCTTCGGCTGCCGGGCCGGGCGCATGCTCCTCGCGAGCCACCCGAACATCCGGCTCGGGCTCCCAACTATCGAGAAGGGCGCCGTCTGCGCCAATGTTGCTATCCAGGCCCACGGTACGCAGCGTTTGCACGAAGCTGGCATAGGCCCGCTGATAACGCGGCAGCGTGGCGGTGTAGTCACAACGGGACAGGAAGTAATCGACTGTCATCGTTGCGGGCAGGTCGTGCTCTGCGACAAAGGGCAATGAGAAGAACTCGCACATCTCCCGAACCCTGGCGTCGTGGGCAATGAATACCGCCGGCTTGCCAGCATGCACCGCTGGCGTCACGCCATGCATCCTGGCGCCGAAGACGAAATCCATCGAGCCGAGAAAGTCTTTCCACAGGGTGTAGTTGGTGAAATAGCGCACACGCCCTTGCTTGAGCAAAGCCAGCAATGGCGACAGGTCTTTGTAGAGCCGTCGAGCGGTGTACACATCCGCTCCAGTGATCTTGCCGGGGTAGTACAGCACCTGGGCAAGCAGGCCGAATACCTGCTCGACATAGTAGTAATGGTTCTGGCTGGCCAGGCGCAGAACGTCGTCGATGCGGCTATGGTCATTGCCCTGGTAGTTCGAGTAGCACACCGCCACTTTTGCAGGCGCGTCTGGCACGCTCAGCAGCGAGTGCTTGAGCGAGGGGCCATTCAGGTAAAGCGAGGGGCAACCCAGCGGCACTGCATTCTTGATGCCCAGGTCATTGAGCACCTGGGCAGAGTAATGGCCCCGGGTGCCTACCAGCGGTGAGCGGTCGGCGATGACCTGCAGGTAGCGAACCACGGCTGGCGACAGGGCCCGGTGAAAGTCAGGGCGATATTGATATTCCCTGGATTGAATGGATTCACCGAGGCTGAAAAAGGGAATGGTCAGCTTCTCGATGAAGCGTGTGACGTATTCATAGGGGTACCCGTCGTGATCGTAAGGCGCCGGGGCAATCCTGCACGGGATGAAGAAGATGACCCTCGCATACTTTTCGTTGACCTCCTCGGCACTCATGCCGAAGTTCCAGGCCTCGAAATGACGCCCTGAAGTGAGCATCGCGCCGGCATTGGCGTAGACAATATCGCCAATGTTGATCAACTGGGCATGGTGCGGGTAATTCGCTCCCGTCTTGCGGATACCTCCGGGTGGAGGCAGATAACCGATCAGGGTCGGTCGTGGGTCGGCAACGTTCATGTATTGGCCTGCCAGAGCCTGGACAATCCCACATCCAGGCAGGTGAGAGGCGCCCATCCCAAGGCGCGGATCTTGTCGATATTGAAGTGCCCGGCGCTTCTGGCTGCCGGTGCCAGGCCGTTGCGGGCCCTGGGCAGCACGCTCAGTCGCCCGGTTTTGCCAGCAGCTGCAATCAGGCGCTCGGCCAGTGCCAGAATGCTGGTTTCCTGGGTTTCACCGACGTTGTAGGCATGCCCAGGTTCGCCACGCAGCAGGATATGCAACAGCCCGAGCACGGTATCGGACACATAACAGAACGGGCGCGAGGCGCTACCGTCGGAGTCAAGCTGGATATCGCGGTCGTTCAGCACATCGGCAAGCAGGTCAGAAATAGCCCGGCCATCGTCCAGCCGCATGCCCGGCCCATAGCAATGGGAGATGCGCGCGATCCGGGTGTCCACGCCGTACTGGGTGTAATAGGCACGGCACAGTGTCTCGGCCAGGCGCTTGCTTTCGCCGTAGCAGGCCCGCGGCGACAGAGGGTCTTCATGACCAAAGTCACCCTCGGCAATCGGCCCGGCCTGCCCTGGATTGTCGCCGTATACGGCACCGCTGCTGAGAAACAACAACCGTGCCTGGGTGGCCCGGGCAAGTTCCAGCAGCGCCCGAGTGCCATCAGTGTTGGCGCGAATCGTATCGACGGGCCGTTGCAGATAGTCCCGGGGGCTGGCGGGGCTGGCGGCATGAATGATGAAATCAAGGGGTGCCGCCGGTTGGCACGGTTGCGTCACATCCTGGATCAGCGGCGTCACTTCACCGGGGATGTCTACCCACGGCATACGCCTTTGCAACTTCTGCAGGTCGCGGGCCAGCGCATACAGGCGCAGGTTCGCCTGTGGGTGATGGCGGTTGAGCCAGACCAGCGCTTCGACCACATGGCCGCCAATAAACCCTGACGCGCCAGTGACCAGCACATGCCGGCCATACAGCGCTTCCCACGGCAACGAGGCACTCAGCAGGCCGGTCAGGTCCTGCGCGAGAATACGATCAGGCGTCTTCATAGATGCTGTCCAGGCCGATGATGCGCTGCGCGGCAATGCCGACACTCAGCAAATGCTGCCGAATGTCCGTGGCGAAACGAATCGAACAGATGACGACAGGCAAGTTGGCATGCTGCTGCGGGTCGTAGCCGGTGACCACGTGCTTACCGAAACGCTGCCCCCATTTAGCAGCTGAAGAGTCGAGCAAAGCTCGGATATGCAGCGACTCCGCCAGGGGAGCGATGTAGTTGAGGTAGTCACCCCCGATGCCATACACCAGGAACGGGCCACCTGTGCGTTGCTCGAAGCGCTGCAGCAAAAACTGTTGGCGTTGGTCTGCGGCAGGTTCGAGGTGCGCGACAAGCCGCAGCGAATCGGAGTACACCGGCGATTCGTAATGCCCTGCCGACAGGGCTTGGCAGGCAAACCCGCAGCGGGCCAGCAGCAGGGCCAGGGACGCCGGGGTGAACTGGTGCAGATGCTCGGGGTTGCAATCACTGGCCAGCAGTGGGTGCCCGGCCTGGTTCGGCACCTCTACCAGCACACGCCCTTGCCCGCTCAGCAGCCTGGCCCAGGCCGCTACCTCCTGTTCCGGTCGCAGGATGTGCTCAAGCACATGGAATGAAACGATAAGGTCATACGGGGCCGCCTGAACCTGGCTGGCCGGCGTGCTGAACACGGTGTCCAACTGCTGCGCAGCCAGCAACCGGTCCTGGGACAGCTCTACCCCATCATAGGTGACAGCACAGCGCGCCTTTATCTCACGCCCCAGTTCGCCTTCGGCACAGCCGATTTCGAGCACGCGCTCACTGCCGGTTTCCAGCAGCCCGGACACAGCAACAACGCGCTCGCGCATCTTGCGCTTGAACCACGGGGTGTTCAGGTCGTTACGGGCAATCAGGGTTTCGTAGTAGCCAAGCCCCTCCGTCGGCAACCGCCAACGGTGCCCGCAGCAGCGACAGCGCGTATAGGCCGGGCTGGGCAGCAACACTGCGGCGGTCATGCAGCAGGGGCATTGGCTGGCGGTGCTGGAGGTATTCATCAGGGGACCAGGCGCTCCAGCATCTGCTGCGGCGAACGCAAGGGTTGCTCGCTGCTGGCGAAGTGGCCATAACCCCACGCCACAGGCCAGAACTCCACGCCGTTGCCCGCCGCTGCACGGCCATCTGCCGACGTATCGCCGATGTAGATCGCTTGCTCGGCAGCGATACCTGCCTCTTCGAGCAAAGCGGCAATCATGCCGGTCTTGTCCTGATAGCGACCTGGGTAGGAATCGCTGGCGAACACCTTGCTGAATAGCCCCTCCCAGCCGAGTGCCGCAAGAATGCGCTGGGTTGGCAACAGGCGTTTGTTGGTGGCGATGCACAGGTTGAAACCCTGGGCGTGCAACTGCTCGATAACCGCCTGGCAACCGGCGTAGGCGGCAGTTTCCAGGCATGCCTCTGCGTCGTACAGGGTCTTGAATGTGGCGCTCATGGCGTCGAGCAGCGCGTTGTCGGAGCTGCCGCTCAGGGTCGCAAGCGTCTGGCGCAGCGGTGGCCCGATAAGGCTGTCGTCCACCGGGCACACAGCCTGCTGGCCATGCACCTGGAGCACGCGGGAAAAACAGCCGAGAATGGCCGGCGCAGAGTCCACCAGGGTGCCATCAAAGTCGAACAGGATGTGACGTTTCATCATTCCCCCTGCCGAACTCGGCGCGACACCTGCGCGAGGTTGCCTGCCATTTCTTTTTCCAGTACCGCCAGCGGCAGCAACGGGCTCATGTCCTCCAACGGCATGGACGTCATTGAGCCGTCGGCCTGGGGAATCGCCGCCACCTTCGGGCTCAATGCCTCATCCTTCATCAACAGCACCTCGACGATCATTGGCCGAGGTACTTGCAGCGCCTCGGCCAGGCCTTGCTCCAGCTCGGCAACATCACTGATGCGCTTGAACGGCAAGTGATAGGCCTGGGCGAGTTCTTGCAGGTCCGGCATCCACAACCCTGCTTCGGGCCCAGTGCCCACATAACGGCCCTCGAAATAGTTACGCTGGGTATTGCGGATCGAGGCGTAACCGCCGTTGTTCATCACCACCAGGCAGATGGGCAGGTTGAAGCCGCGCATTGTGGCCAATTCCTGGATGTTCAGTTGCAGGCTGCCATCACTTTCCACCGCCACCATCGGTTTGCAGCCATTGGCGAAGCAGGCACCAATTGCCGCCGGCAGGCCATAACCCATGGCGCCGAGGCCCGAGGTCAGAAACACCCGCTGCCCTGCACGGTTGCGGAAAACGGTGTAGAACACTTCAACCGCCAGGCCGGAACTGCCTGTGCTGACGAGCGTGTTTTGCGGTACGGCATTGGACAGCGCGTCGGCAAACTGGAAGTGGCTGATCGGCCCCCTGTCAGGGAATGGCTTGCCATCATTGACGCCGTAACGGGCCTTCCAGTCGCGGCAACGCGACAACCACTGCGGGCGACTGAACGATGCACCTTGCAGCGATGCTGCCAGCGCCTCGATGAAACCGGCAGCATCACTGTTGACCGCAACATCAATGGCCATGTCCAGCTTGGCGATCTCGTTGGCATCCACATCGACCACCACCTTGCGTGCATGACGTGCAAAATCGCGTGGAGCATAGGCGGTGATGATGTTATCCAGGCGGCAACCAATGGTGATCAGCAGGTCGGCGTTCTGTACAGCGAAGTTGGGCGCACGCAGCGCCACTACGCCGGGGCGGCCCACATAAAGAGGATGCTCGTAAGGCAGCAGATCCATGGCATTCCAGGTGGTGACCAAGGGCACGCCGATGCTCTCGATCAAGTCGCGGAACGCTGCTGCACCGCCACTCAGGCGAACCCCATGGCCCGCAAGAATCAACGGCCGCTCGGCACCTTCGAGCAAGCTGCGAACCTGCGCGAGGGTAGCCGGGTCGAGGGCCTCGACCACTGCTGCCTGCTCGTCGAAGCCGGCCAGGTTGGCGGCATCGATTGGCGCACCTTGCACGTCCAGGGGCACGTCGATCCACACCGGCCCGGCACGGCCGTCCCGGGCCAGGAAGACGGCCCGCTCCAGCTCCCGGCGAATGTCCTCCGGCTGCTGTACGGTGATGGCATATTTGGTGATCGGCTCGACCACACTGACGATGTCGACTTCCTGTACGCCTTTCTGGCGCAACGGCGCACCGCGCAGCAGGTCGGCACGCTTGACCTGCCCGGATATGACCAGCAACGGTACCGACTCGATCCAGGCACCTGCCACGGCCGTCACCGCGTTGGTGGCGCCAGGGCCTGTGGTCACCATCGCCACACCGATATTTTCGTTGATCCGGCAATAGGCTTCGGCAGCGATCGCAGCGGCCTGCTCATGATGGCAGGCCACTACGTCCAGGTCGGGGTGTTTGCCGACCGCGTCATTGAGGTGCATGGCACCGCCGCCCGGCAACAGGAAGACATGCTGCACCCCAAGTCCTGCGATGAAATCAGCGATGTAGTCGGCAACACGATAAGGAGTCGGCACGTCAGTCCATCCAATAGCTCAAGAGGGTTTTACGGTCGCGATCGGCATTGATCGCTTCGTCGGTATAGAACGAATCATTGCTGAAATGGGTAGAAGACAATTCTTCGATGATCGCCCCTTCCTGGCTGTGGAAGGCATGGCGTACACCCGGCTCCACGGTAACCACGTCACCGGGGCGGCAGACCCGCGTCACGCCATCCAACTCCAGCGTCAGCTCGCCGTGCAGAACGTGGAAGGTTTCTTCCTTGCGCTTGTGGTATTGCTCCGGGTGCCGCTGGCCCGGCAGCAGCATCAGCAGTTTCTTGCAGTAGCCGCGGTTGACCACCGTGAGCATGGCCAGCCCAGTCTCGTCGAAGCGGTCCAGGCCATAGTGGTGGGAGATCTCCAGGTCGACACGCCCTGGCACCACGACGTGGCTGCCACTGAGCTGCGCCCGCACCTGCTGGACGATGGCCCAGACCTTGCCCCGCACATCACGCTGGTTGCTGTTGTCCGGGCTCAGGGCAGCGTGTTCGGGGATGTCCGCCTGGGCGGTGAAGGTGCTGTACTTCGACCAGTCGTTGGCCGTGAACTGGCCGTCTTGCGGTGGAAAGGCGAAATACACATCGTCAGCCTGCACCACCTCACCCGCTGCGATGGGCCGGCGAGCGAACACGCCCCGACGCAGGGACCGCAGGCTGGCGCGTTCACTCTCGTTTACCGGCAGGCGCTGCTCGCCTTCACCACACAGCAACAGGGCATATTGGGCCGCTTCCAGCCAGCGCCGGACCTGCTCGGGGCTCGCGGAATAGGCGTTGATCGGATAGTGCTCGGTCGGCAGCCCGACATGCTTCTCGAAGACCCGGGCGCCCTTGGCCAGCGCTATCTTGACGATGTCGGTGTTGTCCGGGTTCTCGTGGGTGGAGAAACCTACGCGCACACCGGGGTAGCGGCGGCGCAGAAAGTCCACCTGCGACAGGTGCATGTTGGCATCAGGCGTCGGGTATTCGCCCACGCAGTGCAGGATGGCGAAGCTCTTCTGCCGGTGGGTAAGGAAGCTGACCAGCCGGTCTAGCTCCTCCAGGGTGGAACCTGCGGTTGACACAATCAGTGGGTGCCCGGTCTGCACCACGCGCTCCAGCAGCGGCCAGTCGCTCATCGAGCAGCTTGCAACCTTGATTGCATCAAGCTGCTGGGCTTCGATCACATCGACTGACGCTTCATCGAACGGCGTGGACAGGCAGAGAAACCCATGCTCACGAATTTCCGCGACCAGGGCATCGAACTGCTCGCGGGATAACCGCGTCTCGCTGAAGCGCTTGATGTATTTCACATCATCGCGGCCACGCATCGACGGGTGAATGAAGGTGTCCAGGTCGCGGTATTGCAGCTTGAAGGCAAAACGGAACGGGAAATCCTTGCAAACGGCGGCAAATGCCCGAATCAGCGCCACACCATGGGCCACGTCGCCCATGTGATTGTTGGCCATCTCCAGGATGAACAGGGGTTTGTCGAACAAAGTACCGGCGGTGGCGGCAGGGGCTGTGCTCATCAGTGTGTTCCTCGATTGAGCCAGGCTTCGATGTGACTGGCCGCGTGTTCCAGGTGACCATCGCTCAAGCCCGGCCACAGGCCGATCCAGAACGTGTCGTTCATGATCTTGTCGGTGACTGCCAGCTCACCCGCCACCCGGTACCGCAACCCCTGCATGTAGGGCTGGCGGGTGAGGTTGCCGGCGAACAGCAGGCGTGTGCCGACGCCCTGGGCGTCCAGGTAGCGCACCAGCTCCACGCGGCGGCCTTCAGCACCATCGCGCAGGGTGATGGGGTAGCCGAACCACGACGGGTCGCTGCCGGGCGTGGCCTGGGGCAGGATCAACTGGTCGGAACAACCGGCCAGGCGCTCGCTCAGCCAGGCGAAGTTGCGTTTGCGTGCGGCGACGAACCCGTCCACACGGTCCATCTGCGCCAGGGCGCAGGCGGCCTGCATGTCGGTGATCTTCAGGTTGTAGCCCAGGTGCGAGTAGGTGTACTTGTGGTCGTAACCTTGTGGCAGGTCACCCAGCTGCCAGCAGAAGCGCTTGCTGCAGGTGTTGTCCTCCCCCGGCGCGCAATAGCAGTCACGGCCCCAGTCGCGGAACGATTCGATGATGCGCTTGAGCAGCGGCGACTCCGTGAATACCGCCCCACCCTCGCCCATGGTGATGTGATGCGCCGGGTAGAAGCTGAGGGTACCGATATCGCCAAAGGTGCCGACCATGCGCCCTTCGTAGGTGGAGCCCAAGGCATCGCAGCAGTCTTCGATCAGCCACAGGCCGTACTTGTCGCACAAGGCGCGGACCACGCCCAGGTCGAATGGGTTGCCGAGGGTGTGGGCCAGCATGATGGCCTTGGTCTTCGGGCCGATGGCAGCCTCGATCAGTGCCGGGTCGATGTTGTAGGTGCCCATCTGCACATCGACGAACACCGGTACCGCGCCAAACTGCAGGATCGGGTTGACCGTGGTCGGGAAACCGGCCGCAACGCCGATCACTTCATCGCCAGGCTTGATCGCCCGATCACCCAGCCGCGGCGAGGTCAGGGCCGAGAACGCCAGCAGGTTGGCCGAAGAGCCGGAGTTGGTGGTGAGTACGCAGCGCCGCCCGAGGTATTTGGCCAGGCGCTTCTCGAACGCCTCGTTGAAGCGGCCCGTGGTAAGCCACCCGTCCAGTACCGCTTCGGTCATGGCCTGCAGTTCGCCCGCGCCGATGACCTTGCCCGAGGGCGGCACATTGCTCTGGCCCGCGACAAAGGGTTTGGGCGCCATCTGCAGGTCGGCATAGCGGCCGACCAGCTCGGCAATCTGTTGGCGCAACTGCTGCGCCGTGCTGTCACTCATGGGTTTCGCCTTGATGAGCCGCGATCTGCTCGCGGGTAACAATGTTCATGTCACGCCCCGCACACCATGCCAGGTGCCAGGCCAGGGTCTGCTTGAGGGTGTGGTCCAGCGACCAGCGTGGCGCCCAGCCCAGCAACTGCCGCGCTTTGCTGGAATCCAGGGCCAGCAGCCCTGCCTCGTGGGGCTGGGCATCGGCCGCCACCGACCAGCGGGCTTCGCCGGGCCAGTGCCGGGCAAGGCGGCTGACGATGTCACCCACGCTGGCCAGCCCAGCGGTGTCCGGGCCGAAGTTCCAGGCGCCGGCGTGCCGGTCGCCCTCGGTGAGCAGGCTTTGGGCCAGTTGCAGGTAGCCCATCAGCGGGTCGAGCACGTGCTGCCAGGGGCGCGTAGCGCCTGGGTAGCGCAGAACCACTTCTTCTCCGCTCTGCCAGGCGCGGAAGATGTCCGGCAACAGGCGTTCGGCAGACCAGTCACCGCCACCCAGCACGTTGCCCGCCCGCGCCGTGGCCAGGGCCACGCCGGCCGTGCGCAGAAACGAGTCGCGGTAACTGGCGCACAGCAGTTCGACACAGGCCTTGCTGCTGCTGTAGGGGTCGAAGCCGCCCAGGGCGTCCTGTTCACGGTATGGCCAGGGCCACTCGCGGTTGTCGTAGCATTTGTCGGTGGTCACCACCAACACGGCGCGCACTGAAGGTGTAGCGCGCACCGCTTCCAGCAGGTTGAGCGTGCCCATGACGTTGGTGGCGTAGGTATCGACGGGTGTACGGTAGGCCTCGCGTACCAGCGGCTGGGCTGCCAGGTGCAGCACCAGTTCGGGCTGGAACGCCTGCACGGCGCCCGCCAAGGCCGAGCCATCGCGGATGTCGCCAAAGTCACCGGCCACGTGCTGCTGCAATTGCGCCACCTGCCACAGCGAAGGCGTGGTGGCTGCGGGCAAGGCGAAGCCACGCACGTCAGCGCCCAGCTGGCGCAGCCACACTGCCAGCCAACCGCCCTTGAAGCCGGTATGGCCGGTGAGCAGCACCCGGCGGCCCGCCCAGAATGCCGGGGTCAACGCCATAGCTGCCACGCTGCCTCGCCGTTTTTCCAGTGAGCCTCGAGCAGGTTGCGGTCACGCAGGGTATCCATGGGTTGCCAGAACCCCCGGTGCAGGTGGCTCATGAGTTGGCCGTCCTCGGCCAGGCGGCGCATGGGCGCGTCCTCCCAGGTGGTGGCATCACCGTCTATGTAGTCCAATACGGCCGGCTCCAGCACGAAGAAGCCACCGTTGATCCAGCCGCCATCGCCTGCGGGCTTTTCCTGAAAACCGCGTACCTGGTCACCCTGCACGTCCAGCGCGCCATAGCGCCCCGGCGGCTGCACGGCGGTGACGGTGGCCATCTTGCCGTGCTGGCGGTGGAAGTCGATCAGGCGCGGAATATCCACGTCCGAAACGCCGTCACCGTAGGTCAGGCAGAAGGTTTCATCGCCAACGTAGTCGCGCACCCGCTTCAGCCGGCCACCGGTAGCGGTGTATTCGCCGGTGTCGACCAGCGTTACCCGCCAGGGCTCGGCGTGGCGGTTATGGATGTCCATGCGGTTTTCGGCCATGTCGAAGGTGACGTCCGACATGTGCAGGAAGTAGTTGGCAAAGTACTCCTTGATCACGTAGCCCTTGTAACCCAGGCAGATGATGAAGTCGTTGATGCCGTAGTGGGAGTAGATCTTCATGATGTGCCAGATGATTGGCTTGCCGCCTATCTCGATCATCGGCTTGGGTCGCAGGTGGGATTCTTCGCTGATGCGTGTGCCCAGCCCACCGGCCAGAATGACTGCTTTCATTGTACTTTTCGTCCGCATTGGTCGGAGGGGTGACAAAAAACCGACCCCTGGCACTGGATGCTAGGCAATAGCAAAACACATGCCGGGTTGGTGGGTGGGCGGGCGGATTTTGGGGAATTGGAGGGAAGTGGGGAGGAGGGGCTGCTTTGCAGCCCATCGCGAGCTCTGCTCGCTCCTACGAATGCGCGAGCGGAGGCCGCTTGAGCGTTAGTCTTCTGCCTGGTCCTCGCCACCTTGGCGGCTCATGCCGTATTTGCGCATCTTCTCCACCAGGGTGGTACGGCGGATGCGCAGGCGTTCGGCGGCACGGGCAACGATACCGTTGGCATCGTCCAGCGCCTGCTGGATAAGACCTTGCTCCAGGCTGCCCAGGTAGTCCTTGAGGTCGAGCCCCTCTGGCGGGAGCATGGCAGGGTTGCTGAAGTTGGGGGTGTGGCCGTTGATGGCCACGCGCTCTTCCAGGTCACTGCGCAGGCTGTCGACCATCTGCTCGTCTTCGTCGTCGATGTAGCGGAATTTCTTCGGCAGTTCCGACACACCAATGACCCCGTACGGGTGCATGATCGCCATGCGCTCGACCAGGTTGGCCAGTTCGCGCACGTTACCCGGCCAGCCATGGCGGCACAGGGACATGATCGAGGCCGAGTTGAAGCGGATGGAACCCCGTTTCTCGTGCTCCATGCGCGAGATCAACTCGTTCATCAGCAGCGGGATGTCCTCGACGCGCTCGCGCAGGGGGGCCATCTCGATGGGGAAGACGTTCAGCCGGTAGTACAGGTCTTCGCGGAAGGTGCCGTCCTCGATCATGTTTTCGAGGTTCTTGTGCGTGGCGGCGATGATGCGTACATCGATGCTCTGGGTCTTGTTGCTGCCCACGCGCTCAAAAGTGCGTTCCTGCAGCACGCGCAGCAGCTTCACCTGCATAGGCAACGGCATGTCACCGATTTCATCCAGGAACAGCGTACCGCCATTGGCCAGTTCGAAGCGCCCTGCCCGGCTGGTGATGGCCCCGGTGAATGCGCCCTTTTCATGGCCAAACAACTCGCTTTCCAGCAGTTCAGCCGGGATAGCACCACAGTTGACCGGCACGAAGGGCGCCTCACGGCGCTTGGAGTGGTAATGCAGGTTGCGCGCAACCACCTCCTTGCCGGTGCCCGACTCGCCCAGGATGAGCACGCTGGCGTCGGTGTCGGCCACCTGCTGCATCATCTGGCGCACGTGCTGGATGGCGCGGCTGGTACCGACCAGGCTGCGGAACAGGTTGGGCTCGCGCTGACGCCCCCGTTCACGGGCCTGGTCATACATCTCGCGGTATACCTGGGCGCGGTGCAGCGAATCGAGCAACTGGCTGTAGCTGGGCGGCATTTCGAGGTTCGAAAGCACGCGGCGGCGCAGGTCTTCAGGCAACTCGCCAGAAGAAATATCGCCTAAAAGCAAGACCGGAAGGAACTCATCCCAGGTTGCCACTGTCTTAAGCAACCCAAGCAGGGTGCCAGGCGCATCCACAGCGCCGACGAGTACGCACAGTACCTCGCGGCTGGAAGACAGCGGCTCGACCACCTGCTGCCAGTCAGCACTGGTGCAGGGCAGGTTGTCTTCGCCCAGGAAGTTCAGCACCACCGCCAGATCGCGGCGGCGGGTGCTGTCGTCATCGATCAGGAGAATCTTGGTTTCACGCCACATGCAATAGCAACTTCCCTAGTCATATCGGCGCCCGAAGGCATGCTCGACATCATTCCGACTGAATGGTCAGTGTTCGGACGTCTGAAATACGAAAACAGCCACTAGTTAAGTCAAAAAGGGTCGCACAGTCAAATTTATGGCGCCTTTTGTTCAGTTGTTCGCATCTTAACTGAACAAATGATAAACCTTTGAAGCATTCTTCGCTTGGTTGATCTGTGTCATCTCTTCGGCAATTGCCTGGCGCTCGCCGGTTGTCACTTCGATGAGGCTGCGGTAGACCTCCATCACCCCTTCGAGCTTTTCCCGCAGCAAGCCTTGGTCGTACGCGTGCGTTTCGAGCACTTCGTCGATACAGGTACGGCATGCAACGTCCAGCTTCGCAATGGAATCCCAGTCACGCTCGCCCAGGGCGCCAAGCAGGGCATCACATGTATCGTCGAGGCGTTGCAGTGCAGTCATGGTCGTCTCCTTGCCGTCAGCTGGCAGGCTGGATGTCGGCGATGCCGTCCCAACCGCTCTTCACGGTGATCAGCAGCCGGGCCACTTCATCGATGATGCCGGCATCGTTGTCGATGTTGGCCTGCATCAGGCGGTTGGTCATGTACACGTAGAGGGCATCGAGGTTTTCGACGTATTGCGGGTTCTCGCTCTTCTCAGGCGAGAGGCCGTCGCGCAAGCCGATGATGATGTCGATCGCCTTGCCCAGCATCAGCCCCTTCTCGGCCACGTCACCCCGCGCCATTGCCCCTTTGGCCTGCGCCATGCGATCAAGGCCACCTTCCATCAGCATCTGCACCAGGCGGTGCGGCGTGGCTTCGGAAATCTGGGCATGGGAATTGACCTTCTGGTACTGACGAAGGGCTCTCATGGGATTCATCTTGCGACCTCGTGGCGGGCATGCTTCTGGAAGGTTGATACTTTATGTATCGGGCAAAACACGGAAAACTTTACGGGTTATTGCCCGAAACCAGCGATAAAACCGGTTTCGGGCAACGGCTTACGGTCAGTCGTCGCTGCTGGACTTGTTCAGCGCATTCAACGTGCTGAGCACCGAGCTTTGCTGCTGGCGCAGCTGGGTAACCAATGTGTCCATGTTGTTGTACTTGTCCTGCAGGCTCTTCTGCAGGGCCTCCATCCGTGCATCCAGGGTGTCCTGCTCGGTCTTGAGCTTGGTCAGGCTTTCGCTAAGGGTTTTCGAACGCTCGGCCAGGGTACCGGTGGACGCCTTGGCAAACGGCTCGGTAACTTTTTGCAGGCGGGCCAGCAGCCCGTCCTTGCCATTGAAGATGCTGGTCAGGTCTGCCGCATTGGTGCTGGCGACCTTGTCCCACTTCTTGTCATCCAGGCTCAGCGTGCCGCCATCCTGCGAAGAGGTAACCCCGAAGGCTGCCAACGACTTGAGGGTGCCGTTGCCGGACACCGCATTGAGTTCTTCACGGATGGACGTCATCAGAGTGCGCATCGATGCATCGCCGGTCAGCGCAGCCGCTGTCATGCTGCCATCTGCATTCTTGGTGACCTTGGTTTCGGCGTTCACCACTTTCAGCAGCGCGTTATAGCTATCGATGAAGCCTTTGAGGCCCGACTTGAGGGTAGCGCTGCTGGTGCTGAGTGAGAGCGTGGTAATCGTATCTTCGCCCGTTGAGCTTTTTGGAGATACACCTACCAACTTGATGTTCAGGCCACTCACTGCATCGGTAATATCATTGGTCTTCGATTTCATGGCAACGCCATCGAGCATGTACTCGGCGTCCGCGGGCTCGTCTACGACCTTGTAACCCGTGTCGATTCCAGAATTCCCAGACAGGGTAATGTCCGACCCCTCGCCCATCTTGGTCGATGTAATGACCAGCCGCGAGCCTGTGGCATCCGTGAGCACGTTGGCACTCAGGCCTGCAGGGCCAAACTGACTGTTGATGCTGTCGCGCACCTGCTGCAACGTTGCACCAGCCGGAACGCTCAGGTCGTAAGCCTTGCCATTCTGGGTCATGGTCAGGGTGGTTGCGGTAGTGCCTTTGTTGACCACCGACCCTGCCCCGTCCGCGTACACCTGGGTGGACACCTTGGACGCCTTGGCCAGCTTGCTGACCAGCAACGAGAACGAACCATTGGCAGCGCCGGCGCCCATGGTGACGGTAGCCACCTTTTCGTTGGACGACTGCAGGCTCAAGCCGCCAAAACTATTGGTATCGGTCATGTTGGTCAGCGCACCACGGAAGGCATCGAGCGCTGACTGAATCTTGCCAATCGAGGACAACGTGGTGGTTGCCTTCAGCGTTTGGGTATTGATTTGCGTCTGCTTGGGCGCCTTCTGGGCGGCCACGAGCGAATCGACGATGGCCTGGGTGTCGATACCCGAGCCGATACCACTGACGGTTGTACCTGCCATCATTGCTCTCCTTGAACGGTAGCTGCCAGATCCTTGGCGAAAAAATCCTTGAAAGACCTAACAACAACAAAAATCATGCCAGCCTAAGCGCGCCCCTCGAACAGCAGGCTGCCGGCTTCGCTGAGGCTTTGCGCGAGCTTTAACGCCGTTTCAGACGGTAGCTGGCGGATGACCTCGCCCGAGTCGGTGGCGATCACCTTGACCACGACCTGCCCGGTGGAATCATCAATGGAAAAGTCCAGCTGACGCTGGCTCGACTGGACGAAATCACGGATATCGCCAACCGCTTTTTCCAGGTCCTCGCGCGTGTGCGGCTTGGGTTCTGGCGGCGCGGCTTCCTGCACCTTGGCAGGCACCGCCGGGTCCCGCTCCGCCGCAGAGGGCTGGGGTAACACAGGGGGGTACACCTGACTCAGCTTGAGACTGATGTCCATGTTCCGAACTCCTCATGTCAAAAAGGGTGAAAGGGCACGTAAACGCGCCCTTTCACCCTTTACTCAGGCGCCTGAATTACTGGAGCAGTTTCAGGACCGAGGAAGGCAGCTGGTTGGCCTGGGACAGGATCGCGGTGGATGCCTGTTGCAGGGTTTGCTGCTTGGTCAGCTCGGCAGTTTCCGAGGCGAAGTCCACATCCTGCACGGTGGAGCGGGCAGCGGTGGAGTTCTTCTGGATGTTCTGCAGGTTGTCCACGGTGGTTTGCAGACGGTTCTGGGTTGCACCCAGGCCCGAACGTACGCTGTCGATCGAACCGATGGCCTTGTCGATAACGGCCAGGGCGTTCTGGGCGTTGACGGCAGCGGTCACGTCGGTGTCGGCGATGGTGGTCTTTTTCGACGACACCGAAGCTGCACCGAACAGGTCAGTTGCGCCAGTACCGGTTGCGCCGTTGGCAACGGAGTAGCCTTTGGCCGAGTCCAGCGAGATCTGGCCAGTCACTACGGCCTTGTCGTTCGCAGTCGCAGACAATGCAGTCAGTGTTGCAGCGTATTCGCCACTGCCATTCTTGGCACCGACCGAGATCGCCTCTGCACCTGCTTTCGAGGTGAAGCTGAGGTTCTCACCGGTGTCGGACTTGACCTCCAGGCTTTTGGTAGATTCGTCGTAGTTAACGCTGATGCCGAGTTTGGCAGCGTTAGACTTCAACTGGTCAGCCAGGCTGGCAGTGTCGGTCACGCCGATGAAGCTGACGGTGCTGCTGCCGACTTTCAGGTCGAAGTTGGCAGGAGTGGTGGCAGCGCCGCTGGCAACGGTCAGCTTGACTTCGGTGCTGGCAGCGGCAGTCAGGCCACCGATAGCGCCATTGAGCTTGGCCGCGATGTCCTTGGCCGAAGCGCCGGCATCGTAGCTGACAGTTTTGGTCTGGCCGTTGCCGGTCACCACCAGGTCGGCTGCAGTCACGCCGCTTGCAGTCGGGGTGATGGTGCCGGATTTAACCTGCTGCGAACCAATGCTCTTGGCCGAGACGTTGTCCAGGGAAACGTTGATGGTTTCGTTGGCGTTGGCACCAACCTGGATGGCCTTGGTACCGTACGAGCCGTCCAGCAGCTTCTGGCCACCGAAGGTGGTGGTGTCGGAGATACGGTTCAGTTCGGCAGTCAGGGCCTGGTATTCGTCGTTGTTCGACTTGCGGTCGTCGGCGCTCAGGGAGCCAGTGGCCGACGACAGTGCCAGGGTACGCATTTTTTGCAGGATGTCGGTCGAAGCCTGCATTGCACCTTCAGCGGTCTGCGCGATCGAGATACCGTCGTTGGCGTTCTTTACAGCCTGGCCCAGGCCGTTGATCTGGCTGGTCAGGCGGTTGGCGATCTGCAGGCCAGCAGCGTCGTCTTTAGCGCTGTTGATACGCAGACCCGAGGACAGACGCTGCATCGCGGTGGCCTGAGCGTTGCTGGCCTTGTTCAGGTTTACTTGGGTAGTAACCGAAGCAATGTTGGTGTTTACAGTTAAAGCCATGACGAAATCCTCGTTGTATGGGTACTGCGGCTTCCGGCCTTGGCAACCGCCGGATTGGCCTAGAGAACCTTCGTAATAGTTATCGTCGGATGGCCTGGTTGCTTGAGGGGTTTTTCAAAAAAAAAATGCTGGCACGCGGCCAGCCTTTGAAATCAATGGGTTGAGGGCGGTTTGTTGGCGCCAGAAATAATGCATACCGGGCATGTAGGAGCGAGCAAAGCTCGCGATGGGGTGCAAAGCATCCCCATCAGATTGCGCATGACTGCCGAGATAGCGGGGGGCTGCTATGCAGCCCATCGCGAGCTGCGCTCGCTCCTACGGGGCACACTAGGCCACGCCGGAGAGGCCTTAACTGCGATAAAGAATCGCCGAGCCCCACGACAGCCCTACACCAAAGCCGCTGATGGCCACGCGCTTCCAGTTGCCATCGAGCATGTGCTTCTGCAGCAACAGCGGCACGCTGGAGGACACTGTGTTGCCGGTTTCCAGCATGTCCTTCACGAATTTCTCGGGGTGATGCTCTTCGAAGCGCCGCGCCACGGCATCGACGATCGCCGCGCTGCCCTGGTGAATGCAGAAGGCATCGATATCCGCAGACTGCAGCCCGCTGGCGTCGAGCAGCTCGTGCAGGTGCGCCGGCACCTTGACCAACGCGAAGTTGAACACCTGGCGGCCATTCATGAAGAACTTGCCATCGCTCACCTTCAGGTGCTCGGCGCCCGAGCCGTCGGTGCCGAAGCGGGCTTGGCCCAGGTTCCACACCGCATCTTCAGCCATCCACGTCGCGGTGGCGGCGTCACCGAACAGCATGGTGGTATTACGGTCCTCGGGGTCGACGATCTTGGAGTACGGGTCTGCGGTAATCAGCAGGCCGTTCTTCAGGCCCGCCGCCTCCATGAAACCCTTGATCGCGTACAAGCCGTACACGTAACCGGAACAGCCCAGCGAAACATCGAAGGCCGCCACGCGGGTGGACAGGCCAAGCTTGCTTTGAACGATGGCGGCCGTGTGCGGCAGGCCTTCTTCATCGCCGTTCTGGGTGACCACGATCAACGCGTCGATCGACTGCGGATCAAGATCGGGGTTGCTGGCGAACAGGGCCCGTGCGGCCTCTACGCACAGGTCGGAGGTCTCCTGCTCCGGGGCCTTGCGTGGCAGGAAGGACGCGCCGATCTTGCCGAACATGAACTCTTCGTCCTTGCCGAACTTCGCACCCTGGACGTAGTTGTCCAGGCCAGCGGTGGGCACGTAACTCGCGATGCTTTTGATGCCAATCATTCTGGCTTCCCAATGAAAACAGCCAAAGACCACCACTCGATAAATTGAGGGCGCCAAATACCGGGGCGTCACCGCTGGGGAAGGAAAGCAGCGCTTTCCTGCGCACCGGTAACAAAATGCTGCTGCATAGAATACAGGGAAGATGACCGTTTTGACTCATTGGTCACATTGAAATGCAATGAAAGCCGGGTAATGCGGCGCAGCACAGAGGTGCGCCGCCCCGCCCCCGTAGGAGCGAGCGCAGCTCGCGATGGGCTGCGCAGCAGCCCCGCATTGCATGAGTGATCAGAGCTTGTTGAACAAACTCAACTGGGAAATGCGCGAGAAGGCCAGCTGGGAGGCCTCCAGCATGGCCTGCTGCAGGGTCAGGGTGATCGCAGCCTGAGACATGTCGGTATTGCCGATCGCATCCTGGGTGGTCTTGTTGGCCAGGCCCAGGCTGGTGTTTTCCTGCCGCTGAATTTCCAGCGAACTGCCCCGCGCACCGATCGAACCCCGGGTGATGTCCACCTGCTCGCGCGCACTGGCCAGGTTGGCAATGGCCGAGGCCACCGCATCCTTCAGGCCGTTGGCCGCCCCTGCGCCAGTCACGGGAGTGTCCAGCGCCGCACGCAGCTGGCTGATGGTTTCCAGCACGTTCTGGTTCTGGTGGGTGTTGGCCGTGACCGCGAACTGGTCGCCGGCCTGCGGCGCGCCGTTCACGTCATAGGTCACCCCCGCCACCGTCAACTGCGGCGCAGTGAAGGTACCGGTGGCCACCGGTTTGCTGTCAGCTTTCATGGGCTGCGCATAGAACTCGTACGTGTCTGGCCCGGTGAACTTGATCACCGCCCCGTTGCTGGGGAACGTGCTGCGGTAGGCGGTTGGGTCGGTGACAGCACTGCTGGTGACTTGCGCGGTGGAAGAGTTGCCAGCGCCACGGGTCGTGGTGAAGGAGTCCGGGCGCGCTGCCAATGAGAACTCGCGCCCGGCCACGGCCGCGTCGGCGTCCTTGCCCTCCTCCAGCGTGACGGTGATTTCGAACTCGACACCGCGCAGGGCAATACGGTTGGCCCCCTCGGTCTTGCTGTCGAAATGACCGTTGGTGGGGGTTTCGGCCGTAATGTCGTTGCCATTGGCATCGGTGATCGAATACTGGGTAGCGCTGGTGAACGTGAGCTTGTACGGCTGGCCGGCAGTAAAGCTGTCGTTGTAGCTGTTGCTCGACTTCAACAGACCCGGCGAAACGCCGACCACGCCATCATCGGTGGCCGGCACCAGCAAGGTCGACTGGGTACGGCTCTTGTTCTTCGCTGCATCGAACACGCTGGCACCGCTGTCGTTGGTGGCCAGGTTCAGGGTGTCGGAAACCTGCAGGCTCAACTGGGTCTGGTCACCGTGGTAGCTGTAGGTGCCATCGGAGTTGCGCACGTAGGGCGGTGTAGTGCTCTTGGAGCCGGCGAACATGTAGTCGCCATTGGCATCGCGCGAGTTGAGCAAGCCAAAGATATTGGCCTCGATTTCCTTCAGCTCGGTGCTGATCGATACCCGGTCAGCGTCTGTCACACCCGCGCCGCCGGCACGGATGGCCAACTCGCTGGCCCGCTGCATCGCGTCATTGATGGTGGAAAGCACGCTCTCTTCCTGCAGCAGCGCATTGCTTACCGTGTTCATGTTGCCGCTGTACTGGTCCAGCAGCGACTGCTGCTGCTGCAGCAGCAGCAACCGCGCCGCGCCCACCGGGTCATCGCCGGCGGTCTGGATACGCACGCCCGACGTTACCTGGGCGCTGGTCTTGTTCATGTCCGAGAAGTTCTTGGAGTAGCTGCTGGCGCTGGCTTCATAGAACTGAGCAGTGGAAATACGCACGGTCGCTACTCCTTACAAGGCGTTGATCAGGGTGCTGAAGGTTTCTTGCGCCGCCTTGATGATCTGCGACGACGCGGTGTAGTAGTGCTGGAACTTGACCAGGCTGGCCGCCTCGTCGTCCAGGTTCACCCCAGACACCGCACTGCGGCTTTCGCTGGCCGACTTGAGCACCGCCTGGGTGGCGGTGGTATCGATGGTGGCCTGGCTGGCTTTGGCCCCTACCCGCTCGACCAACGACGCATAGGCCGAGGTGAAACTGGTGCCGCCGCCAGACCCGGTATTGACCGTAGACTTGGTCTGCAAGCCCAGCAGAGCCGTGGCGTTGCGGTTGTCTGCCTTGCCATCGGCGTTGAACGACAGGGTAAAGCTGTCGTTGGCTGCCGGGCTGCCACCAACGGTGGTTTCCAGCGCGAAGGTGCGCGGGTTGCCGCTGCCATCGACAATCGGGTTGCCAGCCCCGTCGCGCATGGGCACCGATATGGAGAGCTTGTTGTCCTGCCCCGGCACCACGGTGCCGGTACCGATTTGCGTGCCCTTGGCATCGAACACCTTGTAACCCTGGGAGCCGCCGTTGGCGGTGTCCATCACCACCCGTACCGGCATGGAGTCGCGAATCGCCTGCTGCACAAGGGCATTGTCGGCGCCGCCATAAATATTCAGGGGCTGGCCCAGCGTAGGCTGGGTGATGGTGCCGGTACCGCTGTTGCCACTGCCGGTGGTGGCACTGACCGGGCCGGCGAAGGCCAGCTTGTTGGCATCGGTGAGCACCGTATTGATGGCACCTGCCGCCGACCGGGTGGGGATGACCTTGAAGCTGTCGCCCGCCGCCAGCGCCCCGCCCTTGAGCGAGAGGCTAAAGCCGTCGATCACCGGCGCGGGGTCGGCGTTGAGGTCGAACGAGCCCATGCTGGTGCCGTCGGAACGGCGCACGCTGTACTGGTTGGCGCTGGTGAACTTGACCTCGTAGTCATAGGTGCTAACCGCGCCGCTGTTGGCGATGGTCACGTCGAGGTTGCCGGAGCCTGCGCTGTTGTTGGACGACGCCAGGCTACGCTGGGCGATGGCAGAGGCGCTGTTGATGCTGGTGAACAGCGAGCTGCCAAACTGACCGTTGGCATCCAGGCCCTGGCCCAGCTGGCTGTTGATGCTGTCAGCCACCACCAGGGCGACGCGGCCCAGTTCGTTCATGGACGGGGTCAGCACATCCTGGCGGTAGCGCAGCAGGCCGCCAATGGTGCCGCCGGTGGCGACCGAGGTCACGTCCGAGCTGAACGACTCATAGTTGATGCGCAGGGTGGCCTGGCTCTTGTCCGCCACCCCCGGCTGTACCGACAGGGGGTTGGCCTTGCCGCCGGTGACCAGCGACTGGCCGCTGCCCAGAATGACATCGTAGTTGCCTTCGCGCTCCTGCACGGTCACGCCCACCAGCTCGTTCAGCTGGCGTACCGCTTCGCTGCGGGCATCGAGCAGGTTGTTGGGAGTACTGCCGGTGGCCGTGGCCGCGACGATCTGCTTGTTGTACTCAGCAATGCTGGTGGTGAGCTTGTTGACCTGCCCGGCCAGCGTGTCGAGCTGCGAGTTGATCACTTCGTTCTGCTGGGTCAGCTGGGTGCTGACGGCGTTGAAGCGGTTGCTCAGGGTTTGCGCCTGGGTCAGCAGCAATTGCCGCGAAGCGACGTCACCTGGCTTGGCGGATGCTGTCTGCAAGGCCGAGAAAAACGCAGTGAGCACCGAGCTGATGCCGGTATCGCGGTCGGCCAGCAGTTTGTCGACGCTGGTGATCTGGTCCTGGAAGGCAGCCGAATCGGCCTGCAGCGACGTGGCGGTCTGCAGCTGGTTGTCCAGGTAGGCGCTGTACACCCGGCGCACGTCGGCCAGTGTGGTGCCACTGCCCAGAAACCCCGCACCGATGTACTGCGACGGGCCCGCCTGCTGCATTGCCTGCTGGCGTGAATAGCCGCTGGTCGCAGCGTTGGCGATGTTGTTACTGGTTACCGACAAGGCCGCCTGGCTGGCACTCAGGCCACTCAGGCCGATGGAAATCAGGCTCGACATGATTTAGTCCTTTTAAAGATTCGTGGGTCTGCCAGCCATGGCGTATTGCGGTGTGTTCTGCATCTGCTGGGCAATGCTGATGATCTTCTTCGCATAGCCCGGGTCGGTCGCATAACCTGCTTTTTGCAGCTCGCGTGCAAACTGTTCGGGGTTATCGGCCGAGTTGAGTGCATCTTGATAGCGTGAATTGCTCTGCAACAAGGTGACCAGGTCGTGGAAGCTGTCCTGGTAAGAGTCGTAGCTGCGGAAGGCGGCCGTTTCCTTGACGAACTGCCCGTCGCGGAACTCGCTGGTGATCGCCCTCGCCTGCTCACCCTGCCAGTTGCCGGTGGCCTTGATGCCGAACAGGTTGTGACTGCTGCTGCCGTCGCTATTGCGCATCACCGATTTGCCCCAACCGGTTTCCAGTGCTGCCTGGGCCACCAGGTAGCGCGGGTCGATACCGATGCGCTTGGCCGCCTGTTCGGCCATGGGCAGCATAGTGGCGACGAACGTGTCGCTGTCGCTGAACGCCTTGTTGGGGGCCAGCGGCGGCTGGGCAACCGCACGGCCGACGATGCGCAAGCCGTTATCCGGCACCGCAAAGGCCCTGGCCGGCTGCTGGCCATCACGGGCAGGCACGGCGGCGGTGTTGACAGTAGCGGCGTCGCTTGCGGTAGCAGACGGCACGATGCCTGCCAGCAGGCGGTCGGTGAGCCTGCTCGGCAACGCCAGGCGCCGCGCATTCAGCGCGGCCACATCGTTGCGGGTGCCAACGGCATCATTGCCGTGCACCGGCGCTGCCACCTTGTTGCCCCACAACGCCGGGCCGCCGCTTTCGCCACGCGGGAACGGGCTGGTGTTGGCAGAGGCGCCACGGCTCTTGGTCAACTGGCGCACCAGCACATCCTGCAGGCCGATGCCACCGCCCTCGCGGGACATGCTCACGGCCAGCTGCTGGTCGTACATGTCGCGGTACTGTTTCACCGTCTCGGTGTTCATCGGGTTGTCGTCGGCCAGCACGTCGCTAGCCTTGCGCGAAGCCTTGAGCATTTCGCTGATGAACAGCGATTCGAATTCCTGGGCCACCTTGCGCACGTTGGCGGCGCTGTCGCGGTCACCGTGCTTGAGGGCGTTGAGGCGGTTGAGGTCGGTGAAGGCACCACTGTCGCCACTGCCAGACACCAGGCTCTTGCTGTTCATCACTGGCGTCCTCAGATCACGATCAAGTCGGCTTGCAACGCGCCGGCCTGTTTCAGGGCTTCAAGGATGGCCATCAGGTCACCGGGCGCTGCGCCCACCTGGTTCACCGCCCGGACAATTTCATCCAGCGTGGTACCCGGGCCGAACTTGAACATCGGCTTGGCTTCCTGCTCGGCATTCACCCGGGAGCGCGGCACCACGGCGGTCTGGCCGTTGGACAGCGGCCCTGGCTGGCTGACGATAGGGTCTTCGGTGATGGTGACGGTCAGGCTGCCGTGGGTGACCGCCGCAGGCGACACCTTGACGTTCTGGCCGATGACGATGGTACCGGTACGCGAATTGATGATGACCTTGGCCACGGCCTGGCCGGGGTCGATTTCGAGGTTTTCCAGAATCGACAGGTAGTCCACCCGCTGGCTAGGGTCCATGGGCGCGCTGACCCGCACCGAACCACCGTCCAGCGCCTGGGCCACACCTGGGCCGAGCAGTTCGTTGACCTTGTCGACGATGTGCTTGGCGGTGGTGAAGTCGGGGCGGTTCAGGTTCAGGGTGAGGGTATTGCCCTGGTTGAACCCGCTCGGCACCGCACGCTCGACACTGGCCCCGCCTGGAATACGGCCAGCAGACGGTACGTTGACGGTGATCTTGGACCCGTCACGGCCCTCGGCGTCGAAACCGCCCACCACCAGGTTGCCCTGAGCGATGGCGTAGACGTTGCCGTCGATACCCTTGAGCGGCGTCATCAGCAGGCTGCCGCCGCGCAGGCTCTTGGAGTTACCGATCGACGACACCGTGATGTCCACCACCTGGCCCGGTTTGGCAAACGCCGGCAGGTCAGCGTGCACCGACACCGCCGCCACGTTCTTCAACTGCACGTTGCCAGAACCGGCCGGCACCTTGATGCCGAACTGCGACAGCATGTTGTTGAAGGTTTGCAGGGTGAACGGCGTCTGGGTGGTCTGGTCACCCGTGCCGTTGAGCCCCACCACCAGGCCGTAACCGATCAGCTGGTTGGAGCGCACGCCGGAAATACTGGCGATGTCCTTCAAGCGCTCGGCCTGCGCGGCAAAGGCGCAGGACAGGAGCAAGGTTGCGGCAATCAGCTGCCTCAGGTTGAGCATGGTCTGTGTACTCAGAAGGGCCAAAGCGGGCTCATGAAGAAGCGGTCCAGCCAGCCGGGCTGGCTGGCGTCGGCAAACGAGCCGGTACCGGAATAGGTGATGCGCGCATCGGCTACCCGGGTGGACGGTACGGTGTTGTCGGTGGCGATGTCATCCGCCCGGATCAGGCCCGCAATGCGCACCAGTTCTTCACCGGTATTGAGCGTCAGCCACTTCTCGCCGCGCACGGCGATGATGCCGTTGGGCAGCACCTCGGCCACGGTGACGGTCACCGAACCGGTCAGGGTGTTGCCCTGGGTGGCCTTGCTGTCGCCCTTGGTGGTGCGGTCGCCGCTGTAGCCGGCGTCCAGCGACAGGTCGCCACCGCCGAACGGGTTGTTGGTATTGGGCTTGCCGCCGAACAGCGACGTAAGGCCCAGGTTGGCCTTGCTGTTCTTCTGGATCTGCGAGCCGGCGTTCTTGCTGGCCGAGGTGCGTTCATTCAGCGTAATGGTGATGATGTCACCCACGCGGAAGGCCTTGCGGTCGCCATACAGGTTCTGCTCGAAGCCCGCCTGGTAGATCGAGCCGTTGTTGGCCGCTGCCGGCAATGGGGTGCGCGGCAGTACCGGCGCATAGTACGGGTCGTTGGGCTTGGCCACCGGGGCGACACAACCTGCCAGCAACACCGCCCCGCCCAGGGCGAAAACGGACAACAGACGATTCATGGTGCTTACCTCACGGGTGCAACGGGGTTGCAAGGGTTACAGCTGCTGGGTCACGAACTGCAGCATGGAGTCGGCGGTGGAGATCACCTTGGAGTTCATCTCGTAGGCACGCTGGGTGGTGATCATGTTGACCAGCTCTTCCACGGTGCTGACGTTGGAGTTCTCCAGGGTTTGCTGCAGGGTGGTACCGAAGCCGTTCAGGCCCGGGGTACCCACCTGGGGCGCGCCACTGGCCGCGGTTTCCAGGAACAGGTTGCCGCCGATAGCCTGCAGGCCGGCCGGGTTGATGAAGTCGGCGGTCTGGATGTTGCCGATCACCTGGGCAGCCGGGTTGCCGGCAGTGGTGATCGACACGGTGCCGTCCTGGCCCACGGTGAAGGTCTGCGCATCGTTGGGCACCACCACCGCAGGCTCCAGCGCGTACCCGTTGGCGGTGACGATCTGGCCGTCGGAGTTCAGGTGGAAGGTGCCGTCACGGGTGTACGAAACGGTGCCGTCCGGTTGCAGGATCTGGAAGAAGCCACGGCCGTTGACTGCCATGTCCAGGGGGTTCTCGGTGGTCTGCAGGCTGCCGGCCACGAAGCTCTTCTGGGTGCCGACGATGCGCACGCCAGTACCCACCTGCAGGCCGGAAGGCAGTTCGCTGTCCTGGGTCGACTGGGCGCCAGGCTGGCGACGGATCTGGTACAGCAGGTCCTGGAACTCGGCACGGTCACGCTTGAAGCCGGTGGTGGACACGTTGGCCAGGTTGTTGGAAATGACCGTCAGGTTGGTGTCCTGGGCGGACAAACCCGTCTTGGCGACCCAAAGGGCTGGAAGCATGTGTGTTCTCCTCGCGCGCCTGTTTTACGGCACCCGTTCAAATGTGATTAGCCGATTTGCAAAACCCGAGCCATGGCTTCGTCGCCTTCCTTGGCCGTGTTCATCATCTTGACGTGCAGTTCGAACTGCCGGGACAACGCCAGCACCGAGGTCATTTCCTCGACGGCGTTGACGTTGCTGCCTTCCAGAAAACCCGACACCACCCGCACATTGACGTCGGCATCGGCGGGCCGCCCGGAAGCGGTATGGATCAAGCCGTCCAGCCCTTTGGTCATGCCTTTGGTGTCCGGGTTGACCAGCTTGATGCGGTCCACTTCGGCCATCACCCGTGGGCCTTCACCCATGGAGCGGATACTGATGGTGCCGTCTTCACCCACTTCCACCTTCTGCTCGGGCGGGATGGCAATGGGGCCGCCATTGCCGATCACCGGCATGCCGTTGCCGGCACGCAGCACGCCCAGGGCGTCGATGTTCAGGCTGCCGGTGCGCACATACGCTTCGCTGCCATCAGGGGCCTGCACGGCGATGAACCCTTTGCCGGTAACCGCCACGTCCAGGTCACGGCCGGTTTCCACCATCGGCCCTTCGCTGAAGTCGGTTGCCGGGCGCTCGGTCATGGCAAAAGCACGCGCCGGAAAGCTGTCACCAAACACCGGCATCGAGCGGGCCTGCTCCAGGTCTCGCTGAAAACCGTTGGTGGATACGTTCGCCAGGTTGTTGGCATGAGCCTTCTGCGCCAGGGCGTTCTGGCTGGCACCGGTCATGGCCACATAAAGCAGTTTGTCCACAGCATTTCCTCCGCGCGCCACTGCCGCGCTGTCACCTAGGCAGGGTAAAGCAATAATCGAACCAGCTTTGCAAGCCGTTAAAATAGGGCGCTGCAGCCCGTACAAGGCTTAGCAGTGTCAGTTTGTTGTCGTCGGGCTGCAGAAGGCAGGTTGCATCACTGATCGCGGCAGGCCGCGTTGTTGTAAGGCCCCGAAAACTTCATCCAGCCAGGGCCCGGATTGTTCTCGGTGCAGAAGTAGCGGCCGGTGGCCACGCTCTGCCAAAGATAGAAAGGCCTGGGTGCCGCGTAGGCCGACAGGGCCAAGCCAACCCCCAGGGCCGTGAGCAGGGCCAGCGCCCATGCCTTGTTCATTACATACCCCTCCAACCGCCGCCGGTCACCCGGCGGCGCTACCTCACTCAGCTCATCTGGATGATGGTCTGCATGATGGTGCTTTCGGTGGAGATGGTCTTGGCGTTGGCCTGGTAGTTGCTCTGGGCCTTGATCAGGTTGACCAGCTCACCGGTGAGGTCGACGTTGGAGTCTTCCAGCGAAGCGCCGGCAATCTGGCCCAGGGTGCCGGTGTCTGGCGCACCGATCACCGGTACGCCCGACGAGTAGGACTCCTGCCAGTTGGTACCGCCAATCGGGGTAAGGCCCTGCATGTTGGCGAAGCTGGCGACAGCCACCTGGCCAATGACCTTGTTCTGGCCGTTGGTGAAGCTGGCAAACAGCACACCGCTCTTGTCGACGTTCAGGCCCGACAGCTCACCGGTGGCGAAACCGTCCTGGTTCTTGGCAGTTACAGCGGAGGCCGCGTTGTACTGGGTGGTCTTGAGCATGTCCAGGCTGATGCCACCAGTGCTGGCGGTGGCGCCATTGGACGACCACTGGCCGGCAGCGTTTTTCTGCGCAGGGACCCAGTTGTCGAGGTTGAAGGTTTTGTTGGCGTTTACGCTCAGGCCGCCCGTCACCGGCCCTGCAGTGAGGCCATCGGCGTTCAGCGTACCGTCGGACTTGAACGGCAGGTTATTGATCAGCGGCTGGGTCGAGGTCGGGTCGGTAGGATTGCGGCCGTCGATGGTGGTGTACATCTTCCAGGAGTTGGATGCATCGTCCTTGAGGAAGTACTGGTTCAGCTGATGCGCATTGCCCTGGCTGTCATACACGTCGCTGCTGAACGTGTAGTTGTAGCTTTTCACATCGGACGGGTCGAACGGGGTAACGGTGGGCGCCGCATCGCTGGACTTCAGGTTGATGGTCTGCTCGATCTTGCCAGTGGCCTTGGGTGTCAGGTTGGCGGTGTCGATTTGCAGGTTGGTCAGCACACCCTGGATGATCTGGCCGTTGGCATCCACGGCGTACCCTTGCAGGTTCGCACCAGACGAGTTGACCACGAAGCCCTGCTTGTCGCTGTAGAACGCACCGGCGCGGGTGTAGATTTTCGAGCCGTTGTCGTTAAGGGCAAAAAAGCCGTTGCCATCGATGGCCATGTCCAGCGCCTGGCCAGTGCCGTTGATGTTGCCCGAGGTGAAGCGCTGCGATACCGCTGCAGTGGTCACACCGGTGCCGATGGTGGTGCGCCCGGCGCTGGTACCCCGAATGGAGCTGGAATACTGGTCGGCGAACTCGGCACGGGACGACTTGAAGCCGGTGGTGGCAACGTTGGCAATGTTGTTGCCGGTGACGTTCAGGGCCTTGTTTGCTGCGTTGAGGCCGCTAAGGCCGATGTTGTAAGACATGTGCTAACTCCTGAAGGTTGCTGAAGGCCCTAGATGCCGATGCTCTGGATTTTGGAGAGCGGAACACTGCCCAGCCCGGCGAGGTTGAGCGTCATTTCTGCGCCATTGCTGCCCATGGTCACGCTGGTGACACTGGCCGGCAGGTTGGTGGTCATGGCGGTGGCGGTGCCGTCGATCGAGGCCGTGGCCTTGAACGTATAGGTACCTGCCGCCAGCGCGGTGCCGTCGTCGCCCTTGCCGTCCCAGGTGAAATCGACCTTGCCGCCCGCCTGGCTACCCAGCTCGAGCGTGCGCACCAGCTTGCCATCCTTGTCGTACACCCCCACCGAGGTGGCGGTGCTGGACGCGGTCAGGTTCACCGAGCCTTTCATGTCCTTGCTGGTGTCCACCATGGCCTTGTCGGTTTGCACCATCACGTTGCGGCCCACCAGTGATGAGGCCTGCAAGGCCTGGGAGGACTGGAACGCGGCAGCGATGGAGGTCACCGAACTGTTGAGCGTCTGAATACCTTCAAGGCTGCTGAACTGTGCCAACTGGGCCACGAACTCGCCGTTCTCCTGCGGATCGAGCGGGTTCTGGTTTTTCATCTGGGTAACCAGCAGCTGCAGGAACGCGTCCTTACCCAGGGCGCTGCCGGCCGCACCGGTGTTGCTGTTGTTCTTGCTTTGCTGTTGCTGCAGCGACGTCAGGTAGGCACTACCGACGTCAGCCGTGGAGTTGGTGGTGGTCATGTCGGCTTCCTATCACTGGCCCAGGGTCAGGACCTTCTGCATCATGCTTTTGGCGGTGTTCATCAGCTCGGCATTGGTCTGGAACGCACGGCTGGCAGAAATCATGTCGGCCATCTCTTCCACCACATTGACATTGGGGTAGTACACATACCCGTCCTTGTTGGCGGCTGGATGGTTCGGCTCGTAGCGTGCCTCCAGGTTGCTCTGGTCCTCGACAATGCCGGTCACCTGCACGCCCTGCCCGGCTTCGCCCTGGTCTTCGAACAGCGACTGGCTGCTGCCGGCCTGCGCGTTCTGGAACGTGGTGGCGAACACCGGGTGGCGGGCGCGGTAGGTCTGGTCGATGCTCGAAGACACGGTTTCGGCGTTGGCAATGTTGGAGGCAACGGTGTTCAGGCGCGTGTTCTGCGCGCTCATGCCGCTACCGGCAATGTTGAAGACACTGGACAGCGACATGGTCATTCTCCCCGCAGGGCCGAAACCAGCCCTTTGAATTTACTGTTGAGCAGCGTGAAGCTGGCCTGGAAGCCGATGGCATTCTCGGTGTAGTTGGACTGCTCGATCTGCGCATCCACGGTGTTCTGGTCGATCGAGGGCTGCGCCGGCGTACGGAACTTGAGGCTGTCGTCCGCCAGTGCCATGCCTTCGGCTTCGATGTGCCGGCTGTTGGTCCGCTCCAGGCCGATGCGCCCGTTGTTCTGCTGTTTCTCGCTCTCGGCAGCCAGCACCGAGGCGAAATCCATGTCGCGGGCCTTGTAGTTGGGCGTGTCGGCGTTGGCGATGTTGTTGGCCAGTACCTCGGCACGTTGGGCGCGGAAGCCCAGGGCCTTCTCGTGGATACCAAGCGCCTTGTCGAAGCTGATGCTCATATCGGGGAAACCTTCAGAGGTTGACCGGAATTACGTTGAGCAAGCTATAGCAAAGGCTGTGCCAATCGGCCGAAAGCCTTTAGATAGGGGGGCTGAGCGAGAAGTGCCCCAACCGTGATGCCAGAAAAGCGGCAAAGGGCTGCCGCCAGGCGTGCCGAAAGCGGCAATTGCAGGGCGCCATAAGCGGCAAAACAAAAAATTGACAGCACCTGCAACGAAAAAGGCCGGCAACCCTGGTTGCCGGCCTGAAGTACCTTATTTGGCCTGGTAGATGATACCCGGGCTGCATTGCACCATCTGGTAGTGGTCAGGCAAGCCGTTAAGGGCTTCGGAGGCACCCAGGAACAGGTACCCGCCCGGCTTCAGCGTGCTGTGAATGCGCAGCAGGATGTCTTTCTTCACCTGGGCCGAGAAGTAGATCAGCACGTTGCGGCAGAACACCACATCGAACTTGCCGAGGCTGGCGTAGCTGTCCAGCAGGTTGAACGAGCGGAATTCGACCCGGCTGCGGATCGCGGGCTTGACCGCCCAGCGCCCTGGCCCCTTGGTCTCGAAGTACCGCTGCAGGCGCTCCTGGGACAGGCCGCGTGCGATGGCCAGGCTGTCGTATTCACCATTCTTGCAATTGGTCAGCATGGTGCCTGACAGGTCGGTGGCCACAATTTGCGCCCCCATCTTCAACTGGCCCAGGTTGCTGCGTTCGAACTCGTCGATGGCCATCGAAATGGAGTACGGCTCCTGCCCCGACGAGCACGCGGCCGACCACATGCGCAGGCGTTGCCCCGGGTTGGCGCGGATGAACTCGGGGATGACCTTGTTCTTCAGCACCTCGAACGGGTAGGTATCGCGAAACCACAAGGTTTCGTTGGTGGTCATCGCATCCACCACCTGTTCGCGCAGGCCGCTGCGTGGCTGGGTCTGGATACGCTGCACCAGCTCGCCCAGACTCTTGATGCCCTGCTGTTCCATCAACTTGTTGAGACGGCTGGACACCAGGTATTGCTTATTCTCGCCCAGCAGAATGCCACAGGCTTTCTCCAGGAATACCCGGAACTGTTCGAAATCCAAATTACCCGTAGACACTACTGCCGCCTCTTTTCAATCACTGTGGCCGGGGCTCGCCCCGGCTGCTTTCAATGCGTTGCCTTGATCCGGTCGACCACGCGCTGGGCCAGGTCATCCGGCCTGAACTTGGCCAGGAAGTCGTCGGCGCCCACTTTTTTCACCATCGCCTGGTTGAATACCCCGGACAGCGAAGTATGCAGGCAGATGTGCAGTTTTTGCATGCGTGGGTCGCTGCGGATTTCTGCGGTCAAGGTGTAGCCGTCCATCTCCGGCATTTCGATGTCGGAGATCATCATCAGGAACTCCTCTTCGGGCTTCTTGCCCTCCTCCACCAGTTGGTGCAGGTAGTTGAGAGCCTGGCGACCATCATTTAGTGCCACAACCTCCACACCGACCGTTTGCAGGCAACGGCTGACCTGCTTGCGCGCCACCGACGAATCGTCGACGGTGAGCACCCGCAACAGCACGGCCTTGTCCTGCACCTCGGCGTCCACCACCCCGGCGGACACCGACTCCGAAGACGGCGCCACCTCGGCCAGTACCTTTTCAACGTCGATGATCTCGACCATGCGGTTGTCCACACGGGTGACGGCAGTCAGGTAATGGTCGCGGCCAGTGCCCTTGGGTGGCGGATGGATCTCCTCCCAGTTCATGTTGACGATGCGCTCTACCGAATGCACCAGAAAGCCCTGGGTCTTGGTGTTGTACTCGGTGATGATCACGAAGCTGCTGCGCGTATCCTCCTGCAGCGGCCGCAAACCGGTGGCCATCGACAGGTCGAGGATCGGGATGGTCGCCCCGCGAATGTTGGCCACACCCCGCACCACCGGGTGGGCCTTGGGCAGCAGGGTCAGTGCAGGGCACTGCAGCACTTCTCTGACCTTGAAAACGTTGATGCCATAAAGCTGCTCGCCATTGAGGCGGAACAGCAGCAGTTCCAGGCGATTCTGCCCTACCAGCTGCGTGCGCTGGTTGACCGAATCCATAACCCCCGCCATGCCAGACTCCTTAACCTTTCAGCCATTCGTTGCAACTCACCAGGTGAGTCGGCACGGGCTTTGCTTTTTTGAGCGCCATGTACACGAAAACGACATTTTCCCGACGACTGACGCGCCTGCTGACCGGCTTGCTGGCCACGCTGTGCCTGCTGGTGCCTGTTCGCACACTGGCGGACGCGTTCACCATGCCTGAACAGCTTATCGGTGTCACCCAAGGGTTTCTTGAATTCACCGTTGAAGATTATCTGGCAACCACCCAGACGGCGGGGCGTTACGAAATCCAGGTCAACCCGCTGGACCCTCGCCTGCGCATGCCACTGTGCAGTCAGGCGCTTGACGCTTCACTGGAAAGCCCCAGCGTACCGCTTGGCCGGGTGACCGTGCGCGTGCGCTGCGACAGCGCGGCGCCATGGACGGTATTCGTGCCGGCAACCGTGCGCCTGTTCCGGGACGTGGTGGTGGTCACCCGCCCCCTCAGGCGCGACAACGTGGTGGGCGCCGGCGATGTTGCCCTGCGCGAACGCGATGTGGGCACGCTGGGCCAAGGCTTTCTGACTGAACTGGACCAGGCGGTGGGCATGAAAATGCTGCGGCCCACGGTGATCGACCAGGTACTGACCCCGCAACACCTTGAGCAGGCCGAAGTGGTGCGCAAAGGCGACCACGTGGTAATCGTGGCCCGCAGCGGCAGCCTGAGCGTGCGCATGCCGGGTGAAGCCTTGAGCAAGGGAGGCCTCAGTGAACAGATACGGGTGCGCAACCTCAATTCCAAGCGCGTGGTAAAAGCCATGGTGACCGGCCCGGGCCAGGTCGAGGTGAGCATGTAGGCCAGCGGCCGAAGGGTACTGGCGGTGAGGAGGCGCTTTTTCTAAACTGTGTCAGAAATCGGGTTGTGTGCTGATGGAACGCCGGCCACGCATTTTGTGCCTAAAGTTTATTGCGGGTTGGCCGAAAACAAGGCAAGCGTCCATAAACCCAGAGGTTTCTGATCATGGTCATCGACTTCAGTCGTTTGAATAATTCCCCGTCCGTAACGGGCGGTGTGCGCGGTAACAGCGCACCCGGCAGCGCCGAAAAACCGGCGGCCAGCCAGGAAGCGGTAAAAGACACCAGCGCCAGTGGCGAGACGGTGCACCTGAGCCCTGAGGCCCAACAATTGCAAAAGATCAGCGACAAGCTGCGAGATGAGCCCGTGGTCAACAACACCCGTGTGGCCGAGCTGAAACAGGCCATCGCCGACGGCAGCTACCAGGTCGATGCCGGCCGGGTTGCCAGCAAGCTGCTGAATTTTGAAGTACAGCGCTGACCGCTCGGTGCGCTGACTTCATGGACGCTTGAAAAACCAAGAGTTAGCCATGCACGACACTACCCTGCTGCAACTGATCGAAGAAGACATCGCGCCCATGCAGGAGCTGCTCGAGCTGCTGCAGAACGAGGCGGTGGCCCTGCATGGTCGCGACATGCCCTTGCTGGAGCAGATTCTCGCTCGCAAGCAGTCGTTGATCATCCTGCTCGAACAGCACGGCCAGCGCCGCAGCCAGTTGCTGGTCAGCCTGGGGCTGAGCGCAGACCGGGCCGGCGTGCAGGCAGTCGCTGACACTTCCGTGCATGGCGAGGCCATGCTGCAGCGCCTGGACATGCTCTCGCAGTTGATGGAAGCGTGCCAACAGGTCAACCAGACCAACGGCCGCATCATTCAGGTCCAGCAACACGTCACCAACAACCAGGTGCGTATCCTCATGGGCGGCGATTCTCCATCGCTGTACAACAGCCGTGGCAACACCTCACCTCTGGCCAAGCCGCGCGCCCTCAACCAAGTGTGATTTTTCTATCAAGGCACCGTACATACTGGCAAAATGCCGCTAATTTGCCTGTGTCGCTTTTGCCTGGAGACCGATAAGCCGTGTTCAATGAATCCGATGCCCCGCAACCGCCAAAGGTGTTGACCACCCCTTTGGAAATTGCGGCCAACCTGCGGCAGCTTCAGGAAAGCCACGACCCACTGATCATCACCTTCCACGACCGCGGCCACCGCTTCCAGAGTTACGTGGTGCACGTGGACCGTGAAAGCAACACCCTGGCATTGGATGAAATGATCCCCCGCGATGGCGAGAAGTTCATCGAGAACGGCGAGCACTTTCGCGTCGAAGGTTTCCATGATGGCGTACGCATTGCCTGGGAATGCGACCATGCGCTGAAGATCAGCGAAGTCAACGGGCACCGCTGCTACGTGGGTGCCCTACCGGTCGAGATGACCTACCACCAGCGCCGCAACGCCTTCCGCGCCGCGCTGAAACTGTCGCAACTGGTCGACATCATCCTCGACGGCACCCACCTCAAAGGCAATGGCGCCCTGCGCGGCAAACTGCTGGACGTGTCGGCCACGGGCTGCAAGCTGCGTTTCGACGGCAATGTCGAAGACCGCCTGCAACTGGGGCAAGTGTACGAGCGGTTCAAGGCGGGCAGCCCGCTTGGCCTGGTCGACACCATGGTCGAGTTGCGCCACCTGCATTACGAAGAACGCATCAACACCACGTTTGCCGGCGTGCGCTTCCATAACCTGAGCGGCCCTGCGCAGCGCAAGGTGGAAAGTTTCGTGTACCAACTGCAGCGCGAAGCACGGCGGTTCGACAAAGACGACTATTGAGGGTTGAAGGGTTCACCCGCGAACACCAGCCCTCGGCAGGGGCTTTGCGGGTGAACCCGTCGCCAGAAGGCCGACGGGGCCAAGCGCGCCTCACCTTCCCTATCTGGCAGATTCCCTATCGTTTGCGGGTTGCTCCGGTTGCTTCTCCGGGGCTTCGGTGTCTTCTGCCGCCACCGGGGCCTGCATCACATCCTGCACCGTCTGCCCATCCACCCGTGGGTCCAGTGCTGCCGACAGCGGCGAGCCAGCGGCCGGCATTGCCACGTGGCCCAGTGGTGCGTCCTGAACCTGGTGCAACCCGGTAACCGCTTTCGGGCGGATACGCCATACCAGCACCAAGGCGAAGAACACGAAGAAGGCATACAGCATCTGCACACCCAGCAGCTTCATCAGCACGCCGGTCGCCAACGGGCCGATACATGCCCCCACGCCGTAGGTGACCAGCAGCATGGCCGTCAGCGACACGCGCCGTTCGCTTTCCACATGGTCGTTGGAAAACGCAACCGCCAGCGGGTACAGGCAGAACTGCAGCAGCGACACCAGAAAACCGATACCGAACAACAACTCCAATGGCACGCTGGGCAGAATGGCCAGCGGCGCTGCCACCAGCGCCAGCCCGCCTGCCACACTACGGATCAGCACAGCCCGGTCGTAGCGGTCGGACAACCAACCCAAGGGGTACTGCACCACCAGGCCAGCGAAAATACAGCTACCCATGAACAGGCCGACCTGCTCGGTGCTCAGCCCCTGGCTGGCCGCGTACAGGGGCGCGAGGCCATAGAACGAGCCAACGATCAGCCCCGCCCCCAACACGGTACTGAGCGACTGTGGCACCCGCTTGATGAAGAACCTGGGCTCCATGGGGGCCGGCCGTAACGGTGCGGGGTGGATGCGGCGGGTCATGGCTACCGGCACCAGGCACAGGGCAAAGCACATCGCCACCAACATCAGCAATTCAGGGCCGAGCTCTGGGTGTACCACCAGGATCAACTGGCCAAGTACCAGGCCCAGGTAAGACGCGATCATGTACCCGCTGAACACGGCACCACGGTATTTGACGTCCGCCTGCTCGTTCAGCCAACTTTCGATGACCATGTACTGGCACATCATGCCGAGGCCCACGATCATGCGCAGCCCCACCCAGGCCGGCAGCCAGTTGGTCAGGCCGTGGCCCAGCACCGCCGCGCCGACGATGCCGGCACAGGTGGCGTAGGCGCGGATGTGCCCTACCCGGCCGATCAGCCGGTGGCCGACCTTGCCGCCCACGGCCAGGCCAAAGTAGTTGGCCGCCATCAGCGCACCCACCCACAGGCTGTCGACATGGTCGGCCGCCAGGCGCAAGGCCAGGTAGGTACTGAGCAGGCCCGAGCCGATCAACATCATCAGCGCAGCAAAATACAACGACTGAAACGGCTTCCAGATAGTGCGCATACGTCCCTTCAGGCTCCCTCGTCAACGGGCGGTGGGTGCTAGCAGCATAATGGCAAATGTTGCCGGTTTGCAGGCCCCGCTTGCGAATCACAATAGTGTCGGGCGCCGTAGGGCGCCGACAGCCTTGGACCACCGTTATTCGCGCAAGGTCAGACCATTTGGCGGCAGCGGCAACGCGGTCTTGTAACGCACCTGCTTCAAGGCAAAGCTTGAGCGGATATTGGCCACGCCCGGCAAGCGCGTGAGGTAATCCAGAAACCGCTCCAGGGCCTGGATGCTGGGCAGCAGCACGCGCAGCAGGTAGTCCGGGTCGCCGGTCATGAGGTAGCACTCCATCACTTCGGGGCGCTCGGCAATTTCTTCCTCGAAGCGGTGCAGAGACTGCTCGACCTGTTTTTCCAGGCTGACATGGATGAACACATTCACATCGAGCCCCAGCACCTCAGGCGACAGCAGCGTGACCTGCTGGCGGATCACCCCCAGTTCTTCCATCGACCGCACCCGGTTGAAGCACGGCGTGGGTGACAGGTTGACCGAGCGGGCCAGCTCGGCGTTGGTGATGCGGGCGTTTTCCTGCAGGCTGTTGAGGATGCCGATATCGGTACGATCGAGTTTGCGCATGAGACAAAATCACCGGTTTATTGTGTTTATGCGGAATGTTTATCTGGCCTGTTCGGCAAAGGCAATCAACTAGAGAGAAAAATTCTTCCGCAGGGCAACTACCATGTAGGTGACGCTGACCTACTGGTCACAAGCCGGTGCTCAGCCGCGACCGCTTCAAAGCTCACAAAAACAAATACCCGAGCGAGCGTAAACAGCATGAACGAGTACGCCCCCCTGCGTTTGCATGTGCCCGAGCCTACAGGCCGGCCAGGCTGCCAGACCGATTTTTCCTACCTGCGCCTGAACGACGCGGGCCAGGTCCGTAAACCTCCCGTCGATGTGGACGCTGCCGACACCTCCGACCTTTCGGGCAGCCTGGTGCGCGTGCTGGACGAGCACGGCAATGCTCAGGGCCCGTGGGCCGAGGGCATCGACCCGCAGGTGCTGCGCCAAGGTATGCGAGCCATGCTCAAGACGCGTATCTTCGACAGCCGCATGGTGGTCGCCCAGCGCCAGAAAAAAATGTCCTTTTACATGCAGAGCCTGGGTGAAGAAGCCATCGGCAGCGCCCAGGCGCTGGCGCTGAACCGCACCGACATGTGCTTCCCCACCTACCGCCAGCAAAGCATCCTGATTGCCCGCGACGTGTCACTGGTCGACATGATCTGCCAGTTGCTGTCCAACGAACGTGACCCGCTAAAAGGCCGCCAGTTGCCGATCATGTACTCGGTACGCGAGGCTGGTTTCTTCACCATCAGCGGCAACCTGGCCACCCAGTTCGTGCAGGCGGTGGGCTGGGCGATGGCTTCGGCGATCAAGGGGGATACCAAGATCGCCTCAGCCTGGATCGGCGATGGCGCCACCGCAGAATCAGACTTCCACACCGCCCTCACCTTTGCCCACGTCTACCGCGCCCCGGTGATCCTCAACGTGGTCAACAACCAGTGGGCGATCTCGACCTTCCAGGCCATCGCCGGGGGCGAGTCCACCACCTTTGCTGGGCGCGGCGTGGGCTGTGGCATTGCCTCGCTGCGGGTGGACGGCAACGACTTCATCGCGGTGTACGCGGCCTCTCGCTGGGCGGCCGAGCGCGCCCGCCGCGGCCTGGGCCCGAGCCTGATCGAGTGGGTTACCTACCGCGCCGGCCCCCACTCCACCTCCGACGACCCCTCCAAGTACCGCCCCGCCGACGACTGGAGCCATTTCCCGCTGGGCGACCCGATCGCCCGCCTGAAGCAACACCTGATCAAGACAGGCCACTGGTCCGAGGAAGAACACCAGGCCACCACGGCTGAGTTCGAAGCGGCCGTGCTGGCCGCGCAGAAGGAAGCCGAGCAGTACGGCACGCTGGCCAACGGCCACATCCCGAGCGCGGCCTCGATGTTCGAGGACGTGTACAAGGACATGCCCGACCACCTGCGCCGTCAGCGCCAGGAACTGGGGGTTTGAGATGAACGACCATACCAACGGCATCAACCCGGAAACCGCCATGGCCACCACCACCATGACCATGATCCAGGCCCTGCGCTCGGCCATGGACATCATGCTTGAGCGCGACGACAACGTGGTCGTGTACGGGCAGGACGTCGGCTACTTCGGCGGCGTGTTCCGCTGCACCGAGGGCCTGCAGAACAAATACGGCAAGGCCCGCGTGTTCGATGCGCCCATTTCGGAGAGCGGCATCGTCGGCACGGCGGTGGGCATGGGGGCCTACGGCCTGCGCCCCGTGGTAGAGATCCAGTTCGCCGACTATTTCTACCCCGCGTCTGACCAGATCGTGTCGGAAATGGCGCGCCTGCGTTACCGCTCTGCCGGCGAATTCATCGCCCCGCTGACCCTGCGCATGCCCTGCGGCGGCGGCATCTACGGTGGCCAGACCCACAGCCAGAGCCCGGAAGCGATGTTCACCCAGGTATGCGGCCTGCGCACCGTCATGCCTTCCAACCCTTACGACGCCAAAGGCCTGCTGATCGCCTCGATCGAGTGCGACGACCCAGTCATCTTCCTCGAACCCAAACGCCTGTACAACGGGCCATTCGACGGCCACCACGACCGCCCGGTAACACCGTGGTCCAAGCACCCGCAAAGCGCCGTGCCCGATGGCTACTACAGCGTGCCGCTGGACAAGGCCGTGATCACCCGCCCGGGCAATGATGTGACGGTGCTTACCTACGGCACCACGGTGTACGTTGCCCAGGTGGCTGCGGAGGAAACCGGTGTCGACGCGGAAGTGATCGACCTGCGCAGCCTGTGGCCGCTGGACCTGGACACCATCGTCGACTCGGTGAAAAAGACTGGTCGTTGCGTGGTGGTGCACGAAGCCACCCGCACCTGCGGTTTTGGCGCCGAGCTGGTGTCGCTGGTGCAGGAGCACTGCTTCCACCACCTGGAAGCGCCGATCCAGCGCGTGACCGGCTGGGATACCCCCTACCCGCACGCCCAGGAATGGGCGTACTTCCCCGGCCCTTCACGGGTAGGCGCGGCATTGAAAAAGGTCATGGAGGTCTGAATGGGTACGCACGTCATCAAGATGCCGGACATTGGCGAAGGCATCGCCCAGGTGGAGTTGGTTGAGTGGTTTGTGAAGGTCGGCGACGTGATCGCAGAAGACCAGGTGGTGGCCGATGTCATGACCGACAAGGCTACGGTAGAAATCCCGTCGCCGGTCAGCGGCAAGGTGCTGGCGCTGGGTGGCCAACCCGGTGAAGTGATGCCGGTGGGCAGTGAACTGATCCGCATCGAGGTGGAGGGCAACGGCAACCACACGGACGCGCCGCAGGCCAAGGCCGCCGAGCCAGTGCCTGAGGCCGCCAGGCCCCAGGCGGTGCAGGCAGCGCCGCAGAAAGCGGCCGAGCATAAGGCTGCCGCCCCGGTGCCGCGCCAGGCAGGTGACAAGCCGCTGGCCTCACCGGCTGTGCGCAAGCGTGCCCTGGATGCCGGTATCGAATTGCGCTACGTGCACGGCAGCGGGCCGGCCGGGCGCATTCTGCACGAGGACCTCGATGGCTTCATGAGCAAGCCGCACAGCGCTGCCGGGCAGGCACCCGGTGGTTATGCCAAACGCACCGACAGCGAGCAGGTGCCGGTCATCGGCCTGCGCCGCAAGATCGCCCAGCGCATGCAGGACGCCAAGCGCCGGGTCGCTCATTTCAGTTACGTGGAAGAAATCGACGTCACGGCCCTGGAAGCCCTGCGCCAGCAACTCAATGCCAAGCATGGCGACAGCCGCGGCAAGCTGACCTTGCTGCCGTTTCTGGTGCGTGCACTGGTGGTGGCGCTGCGCGATTTCCCGCAGATCAACGCCACCTACGACGACGAAGCCCAGGTGATCACCCGCCATGGGGCGGTGCATGTGGGTATCGCCACCCAGGGCGACAACGGCCTGATGGTACCGGTATTGCGCCACGCAGAGGCCGGCAGCCTGTGGGCCAATGCCGGCGAGATCGCGCGGGTGGCGAATGCAGCGCGCACCAACAAGGCCAGCCGCGATGAGCTGACTGGCTCCACCATCACCCTTACCAGCCTGGGCGCACTGGGCGGCATCGTGAGCACCCCGGTGGTGAACACGCCGGAAGTGGCCATTGTTGGCGTGAACCGCATGGTCGAGCGGCCCGTGGTGGTCGATGGCCAGATCGTTGTGCGCAAGATGATGAACCTGTCCAGCTCGTTCGACCACCGGGTGGTCGATGGCATGGACGCCGCGCTGTTCATCCAGGCCGTGCGCGGCCTGTTGGAGCAACCCGCCTGCCTGTTCGTGGAGTAAGCATGCAACCGATCACTCAAACGACACTGCTGATCATCGGCGGCGGCCCTGGCGGCTACGTGGCGGCCATCCGCGCCGGGCAGTTGGGCATCCCGACCGTGCTGGTCGAAGGGCAGGCACTGGGCGGCACGTGCCTGAACATCGGCTGCATTCCCTCAAAGGCGCTGATTCACGTGGCAGAACAGTTCCACCACGCCACCGGCTACGCAGCGGGCTCGCAACTGGGTATCAGCGTTAGCTCGCCACAGCTCGACATCAGCCGAAGCGTGGCCTGGAAAGACGGCATCGTCGACCGGCTGACCACCGGTGTGGCGGCCTTGCTGAAAAAGCACGGGGTAAAGGTGATTCACGGCTGGGCGAAGATTCTGGACGGCAAGCAGGTGGAGGTCGACGGCCAGCGCATCCAGTGCGAGCACCTGTTGCTGGCCACAGGTTCCAGCAGCGTCGAACTGCCCATGCTGCCACTGGGCGGGGCAGTGATCTCGTCCACCGAAGCCCTGTCGCCCCAGGCCCTGCCCCGTCACCTGGTGGTAGTGGGCGGGGGCTACATCGGCCTGGAGCTGGGTATCGCCTATCGCAAGTTGGGCGCTGAGGTCAGCGTGGTGGAGGCGCGTGAACGCATCCTGCCCACCTACGACAGCGAACTGACCGCACCGGTGGCCGAGTCGCTCAAGGCGCTGGGTATCGCCGTGCACGTCAATCACAGTGTCGAAGCGTATGAGGCCGGCAACCTGCTGGCCCGTGACGGCCAAGGGGCGCTGCTGCGCCTGGAAGCCGACAGGGTACTGGTGGCAGTGGGTCGCCGCCCCCGCACCCAGGGCTACAACCTGCAATGCCTGGACTTGAAGATGAACGGCGCAGCCATCGCCATCGACGCGCAGTGCCAGACCAGCATGCGCAATGTGTGGGCCATTGGCGACGTGGCAGGTGAGCCCATGCTGGCCCACCGTGCCATGGCCCAGGGCGAGATGGTCGCCGAGCTGATCGCAGGCAAGGCTCGCCGCTTCGAGCCTGCTGCCATCGCCGCCGTGTGCTTCACCGACCCGGAAGTGGTGGTAGCCGGCACGACGCCAGAACAGGCCAAGGCACAGGGCCTGGACTGCATCGTCGCGCAGTTCCCTTTTGCCGCCAATGGTCGGGCCATGAGCCTGGAGTCGAAAACCGGCTTCGTGCGCGTGGTGGCACGGCGTGACAACCACCTGATTCTTGGCTGGCAGGCGGTGGGCGTGGCGGTTTCGGAGCTGTGCACGGCGTTTGCCCAATCGCTGGAGATGGGCGCACGCCTGGAAGACGTGGCGGGCACCATCCATGCCCACCCCACGTTGGGTGAGGCGGTGCAGGAGGCAGCGTTGCGCGCCTTGGGGCACGCACTGCACATCTAACCTTTGCCTGCCGCCTGGCAGGCTACTCGGCAATGGCGTTCTTGCCGGCCCCTTTGGCCCGGTAGAGCGCCTTGTCGGCACGCGCCAGCAGCGACTGGCGGTCGTCACCGTCCTGCCACTGCACCACACCGTAGCTCATGGTCAGCGGCCAGTCCCCCACCGGCGCCAGTTGCGCCAGGCCCTGGCGTAACTGGGCCGCACGGCTTTTCGCCTCTGGCAGCGTGGTATGCGGCAGTACCACCACGAATTCGTCACCGCCCCAACGGGCCAGCAGGTCTGCAGCGCGCAAGCTGTGGCGCAAGGTGTCGGCCACCTGCACCAAGGCGGCATCACCGCGGGCATGACCGAAGTGGTCATTGATGGGCTTGAAGTCGTCCATATCCATGGCGATGACCGAAAATGGCTGGCGAAAGCGCTGGGCACGCTCGCACTCACGCCTGAGCGAATCCTCCAGCCGGTAGCGGTTGGCCAGGCGGGTCAGGGCATCGCGCTCGGCAAGCTCGCGGTTCTCGTTCAGTTGGCGTTGCGGCTGCTCATTGACCTTCGACAGTTCACGGGTACGCTCGGCAACCAGCTCTTCGAGCGACTGGTTGCGACGCTCCAGCTGCGCCAGTTGGCGCTTGCCAGCATCGATGTCACGGTGAGCACCGAGCATACGGGCTACCGAGCCATCCGGGTTGCGGGCAATGACATAGCCGCGGTCCTCGATCCACAGGTAACTGCCATCGCTGCAGCGGCAGCGATACTCGACCAGGTAGCGCTCGTTGCGCTGGTTGATGTACGCATCGAAGTGCGCCATCACCCTGGGGTAGTCCTCTGGGTGAATCACGTTCTCCCACGTGAGCACCGAGTTGTCCATGGAATGCACGGGGTAACCGAGCATGGCGTACCAACCTGGGTTGCGGTAAACGTAGCCGGTATTGGCGTCCCAATCCCATACGCCATCGCTGATCAACTCGAACAAGGTATGCAGTTGCTGGTCACTGAAGCCGGAAGGCGCCGGCTTGGTACGCTGATTCATGGAAGCTCCCTGATGCCCAGCAACTACGCTCCACTCAAGGGGCTGCCGACAGTGTTGTACGCCGCACGCGTGAAATTGTTTTTTGCCGTGGCGAGCATATGCGCCTTTGGTCGGCGCTGGAATAGCCCACAAGGCGTAGACCAGACAAGTGGCCAGTTGGGAGGGACAGCCCTGCCCCAGGGGCTGCGCTGTAGCGCAGGAAACTGATTTCGCAAGCATGCGATACCCCCCTGTGGGAGCGGGTTTACCCGCGAAGCAGACAGCGCGGTGTGTGGCACCGGCTTCGCCGGTGTTCGCGGCTGAAGCCGCTCCCACAAGGTGAATTGCGCCAGCATT
>NZ_JACVVH010000033.1:0-65670 GCF_016647865.1 Pseudomonas sp. S60
CTCGTCACAGTGGTTCCTTGTCAGTAGACAGCAGCATAGGCAAAAAGCGCCCGGCCCGGTGGCCCCGCGCCGGGTTTTTGGCGGGGGAGGCCGTCCATGGTCACCAGCAGTTCAGCATTTTTGACCAGCAGTGTTTTCTTGGGTTGTACGAGTGACATGGCTTGAGCCTGTCGCAATACGCGTCAGCGATGACAGACGTCGTAGGCGAGCGGTTATGTAATCAGGAATCTGAAAAGTTGTATACATCAGCCGTTTATTGATGATCTGGATTCAGGCAATTTGTGAAATATGGCCGGCAATTAGAAGCCAGAGAATGAATAGACTGATGCTTTACCGTCGTGAGTATTAACCGATGCCTATTGCACAACCTGATCTTGCCGCTCCCCCCGTTGATCGAAACGCCGGGATCAGCATCGCCATCCTGGCCTTTTCCGCCTTTCTAATCGTGACCACCGAATTTCTGATCGTCGGCCTGTTGCCCGCGCTCAGTCGCGACCTGGGGGTGTCGATTTCGATGGCTGGGCAATTGGTCACCCTGTTCGCGTTCACGGTCATGCTGGCGGGGCCCTTGCTGACCGCGCTGCTGGCCCACTTGGACCGCAAGCGGCTGTTTATCGGCATTCTCGTGCTGTTTGCCGCCTCCAATGCGCTGGCCGCCGTCTCGGGCAGCTTTTGGGTGCTGGCCATTGCGCGGGTGATTCCGGCCTTGGCGCTGCCGGTGTTCTGGGGCACTGCCAGCGAGACGGCTGGCCAGTTGGCCGGGCCGGGCAACGCCGGGCGTGCGGTATCGAAGGTATACCTGGGCATTTCGGCAGCCATGCTGCTGGGTATTCCGCTGGGCACCCTGGCGGCTGAGGCCATGGGCTGGCGCGGCGCGTTCTGGATGCTGGCCAGCTTGTCGCTGCTGATGGCCTTGGCCATGTGGGTGTGGATGCCGCAGGTGCCCCGTACGGCGAAGGTGGATTTTGCCCGTCAGGCGCGGATCTTCACCGAGCGTTTCTTCCTCGCCAACGTGCTGCTGTCAGTGGTGGTGTTTACCGCCATGTTCACCGGTTACACCTACCTGGCCGACCTGCTGCAGCGCGTCGCCGGCGTGCCGGCAGCCCACACCGGCTGGTGGCTGATGGGCTTCGGGGCGGTCGGGTTGCTGGGCAACTGGGCCGGTGGCCGGGCGGTGGAGCGTTCGGCGCTTATGGCCACTGCCGGTTTTCTGGCGTTGCTGGCCATGGGCATGGCAGCACTGGTGCCGCTGGCACATATGGGCGTGCTGTTTTGCCTGGCGCTGGCGGTGTGGGGCGTGGCCAACACCGCGTTGTACCCCATCAGCCAGGTCCGGGTGATGGCGTCGGTAAACCACGCTCAAGCGCTGGCGGGTACCACCAACGTTTCCGCAGCCAATGCCGGTATCGGCTTGGGGGCCGTGCTGGGTGGCCTGGCCATTCCTGGCCTTGGCATCGAAAACCTGGGTTATGTGGCCGCAGCGGTGGCGCTGTTGGCGCTGTTGCTGGTGCCCCTGGTGCGGGGCCTTGCACCTCAGGCTGACGGCCCTGGCCGTGTGCCGTGTGGCGCCAGCCGCGCCAGCAGGTAGTCAAGCAACGCCCGTACCTTGGGCAGGGCTTCGCGGCTTTTCAGCCATACCAGGTTCATCGGCAGGCCGTCGGTCGCCAGCCCTGGCAGCACTTCCACCAGGTCACCCCGGTCCAGGTGCCGTTGGGTCAGCCAGGTGGGCAACTGACCGATCCCATGGCCGGCCAGCACGGCCGCGACCTCACCCTCGCCATCGCCCACCGCGATACGCGGTTGCAGCGTGCGTTGCTCCATCTCGCCCGGTTGGCGGCCCTTGAACAACCAGGGGCTGACCTGGCCGTCGGTATGGCCATAGCCGACGCAGTGATGGTGTTCCAGCTCCCGCTCGTGCTGGGGTACGCCGTGCTCGGCCAGGTAGGCGGGCGCTGCGCAGAACACCAGGCGCTGTGCACCGAAATACTGGTGCCCCAGCGCGGCTGGCCAGGTGTCGGGGCCGCCGATGCGTACCACGATGTCGATGCCTTCGTAGACCGGGTCGACGAAACGGTCCGAGAACGACACATGGGGCTGCAGCAAAGGGTGCAGGCGAATGAAGTCGAGGATCAGCGGCAACACATGCAGGCGCCCGTAGGACGCCGGCAGCTCGATGCGTACCTTGCCGTGGGGCTGGTCGCCTGTTGCCAGCAATGCGTGCTCCACCTCTTCGAGGTCGGCCAGTACGCAGGTGCAGGTGCGGTAAAACGTCACGCCGGCTTCGCTGAGTGCCAGCCGGCGAGTGGTGCGGTTGAACAACCGCGTGCCCAGGCGCGCCTCCAGCCTGGCAATGCTCTTGCTCACCGCAGAGCCGGTAAGGTTCAGCCGCTCGGCGGCTGCCGTGAAGCTGCCGAGGTCGGCTACGGTAACGAACACATCGATGCCTTTCAGGCGTTCTGAGGAATACATGAGCAACCTTGGCTAAACCCGTTTCACTGCCCTGGCAGCATACGGGATCCTGTGTGAGACTGCCGATTGGCAGCATGAACACCGTTTGGGCAGCGCTGTGATGGAACACTGAACGCCCCCTCGTACTCTTAGCTGCACTATCCACCACCGGACGCCCTCGCTGTCCGACATCGCCCGGAGCGCAAGCATGACCGTTACGCTGCTGACCTTCTTCGGCACCCTGGCAACCATGGAAGCCGTTGCCTGGCTGGCGCACAAGTACATCATGCATGGCTTCGGCTGGGGCTGGCACCGCTCGCACCATGAGCCGCGCACTGGCCTGTTCGAGAAGAACGACTTGTATGCGGTGGTGTTTGCCGTGTTGGCCATCATCCTGATCGCCCTGGGCAACGCCGGGTGGTACCCGCTGCAATGGGTAGGCGCGGGCATGACTGCCTACGGCCTGCTGTATTTCGTGGCCCACGATGGCCTGGTGCACCGGCGCTGGCCGTTCAAGGTGGTGCCGCGCCGGGGCTACCTGAAGCGGCTTTACCAGGCCCACCTGTTGCATCACGCGGTACCGGGCAAAGAGGGGTGCGTCTCGTTCGGCTTCCTGTACGCGCCGTCTATCGAGCGGCTGCGTCGGCAACTGCGTGCTCATCATGATGGGCCACTGCGCCGCAAGGGCGCTGCCACAGCTGCGCAGGCCGCCGAGGGTGGCGATGCAGCCGCCGGATCAGGGCCTGCCACAGGCCACTGAGCAACGCGCCCACCTTTTCCAACCGTGTGGTGGACAGGCGCCCGTCCCAGGCGTCGGTGCCTGCCCGCATCACCTTGTGGCCAATACGCCGATACACCTGGCCAGCGGTGGCCACGGCCCACGCGCAGCGAAGCGGCAGTGCTGTCAGCCCCGCCTGGGCGCTGGCATAGTAAGGCTCGGCTTCGGCCACCAGGCGCTGGGCCATGCTTGCCACGGCGCGGCGGTGGCGGGGGTCGGCCAGTGCCTGGGCGGGTACCTGGAACTCAGCCAGCCAGGTGGCTGGCAAGTAGCAGCGGCCCACCCGGGCATCGTCGACGATATCCCGGGCGATATTGGTCAGCTGCATGGCCAGGCCCAGGTCGCAGGCCCGGTCCAGTACCTGTTGTTCATGAACCCCCATCACCCTTGCCATCATCAGGCCGACCACGCCGGCCACGTGGTAGCAGTAGCCCATTACCTCGTCCAGGGTCTGATAGCGGCAGCCCGAGACATCCTGGGCAAAGCCCTCCAGCAAGGCGAATGCCTCGTCCCGGGTGACGCCGTGGCGGCGCACCACCTCCTGCAAGGCGGCGAAGGCCGGGTCATGCACCGGCCGGCCGGCGCAGGCGGCGTCGGTCTGCAACTGCAGTGTGGCCAGGCGTTCGCGGGCCTGCTCAGGTGTCAGTACCACCGCATCGTGGCCCGCCTGCTGTCCATCGATCACATCGTCGCAGTGCCGGCACCACGCGTACAGCAGTACTGCGCTGCGCCGGGTTTGCGCGTCGAACAGGCGAGAGGCGGCGGCGAAGCTCTTGGAGCCCACCGCGATGCTGTGTTCGGCGTGGGCCAGCAACGCGTCATGGCTGGCCGGGGTCATGGGTGCAGGTCCTCCAGCATCAGGGCGGCGGTGGCCTTGGCCGAAGCGATCACACCGGGCACCCCGGCGCCCGGGTGAGTACCAGCGCCCACCAGGTACAGGTTGCTCACCTGGCTGTCGCGGTTATGCGGGCGGAACCAGGCGCTTTGGGTCAGCAACGGCTCCAGCGAGAAGGCCGACCCTACGTGGGCGTTGAGCTCGTGGTGGAAGTCCTGCGGGGTGAAGATGCGGCAGGTGACCAGGTCGTCGCGCAGGCCGGGGATGTAGTGGTGCTCCAGGTACTGCAGGATACGGTCCCGCAAGCGTGGGCCTTCCACTTCCCAGTCGATCGCGGCATTGCCCATGTGCGGCACCGGCGCGAGCACGTAGTGGCTCGAGCAGCCCTCGGGCGCCAGGCTGGGGTCGGTGGCGCAGGGGGTATGCAGGTACAGCGAGAAGTCATCAGGCAGGGTGGAGCCGTTGAAGATATCGTCGATCAGCTCGCGATAGCGCGGGCCGAAGCACACGGTGTGGTGCCGCAGGTGGGGCTGGGGGCGTTTGAGGCCGAAGTGCACCACGAACAGTGAATTGCTGAAGCGCTTGCCCTTGAGCCGTTTGCCCTCCTGGGTGCCGCGGGGGTGCCCGCCCAACAGGTCGGCATAGGTGTGCACCACGTCGGCATTGGAGGCCACCGCGTGTGCCTCCCAGCGGCGCCCGTCACGGGTGCGCACGCCGGTCACGCGGCTGCCCTGGGTTTCGAAGGCCTCCACCTGGGCGTTGAGCTCCAGCGTGCCGCCCATGTCGGTAAACAGCTTGGCCATACCCTGCACCAGGGCGCCGGTGCCACCTTTGGGGAACCACACGCCCCAGGTACGCTCCAGGGCATGGATCAGCGTGTAGATCGATGAAGTGGCGAACGGGTTGCCGCCGACCAGCAAGGCGTGGAACGAGAACGCCTGGCGCAGTTGATCGTCCTTGATGAACTTGGCGACCATGCTGTACACGCTGCGCCACGCTTGCAGCCGCGCCAGTTGCGGGCCAGCGTGGAGCATGTCGCGAAACGACAGGAAGGGCACCGCGCCGAGCTTGATGTAGCCCTCCTGCAGAACGTCCTTGGAGTAAGCCAGAAACTGCCGGTAACCCTCCACATCCGCTGGCTCGAAAGCTTCGATCTGGCGCTCCAGTTCGGCCTGGTCGTTGCCATAGTCAAAGGCGCGGCCATCTTCCCAGCACAGGCGGTAGAACGGCGCCACTGGCAGCAATTGCACGTAGTCCTGCATGGGGCGCCCGGCCAGGGTGAACAGCGCCTCGATGGCGCTCGGGTCGGTGATCACCGTGGGGCCGGCGTCGAAGGTAAAGCCCTGGTCGTGATAGACGTAGGCGCGCCCGCCCGGCTTGTCACGCCCCTCCAGCAGGGTGGTGCGTACGCCGGCAGCCTGCAGGCGAATGGCCAGGGCGAGGCCGCCCAGGCCTGCGCCGACAACCAAAGCGGATCGTTCGTTGCTCATGAAGGGTCCTTGAAATGGGCTGGAGAATGGCGCAAGGCGGCCTGGATGGCCTCACCGACCGGCACTGGCGGCTTGCCAGACAAAATGCGCAGGCGGTCGCGCCAGGTGTTGTGACCCGCATAGAACCGGGCAATCAAACCTTCGGGCAGTTGGTAAAAGCGTTGCATCACACGCCAGCGCTGGTCCGGTCGCCCGGCCAGGAACAGCATGCGGTTGAGCAGTCGGTAAAAGCGCTGGTCTTGCCAGCGTTGTTCCAAGTAGCCGGCCAGCGCCTCGGCCAGCGAGGCTGCGCTGTCCAGTGGTTGGGCGGCCAGCCAGTCAGCCAGGCGTACCGCGTCCGGCAACGAGTAGCCGGTGGTGCAGTGGAACAGCCCGGCACGCAGGCCGACCGCAGGCTGGCGATGCTGCGCCGCCCACCAGGCGGGAAAATCGTCGGCCAGGGTGATGGGCAGTACGCCTTGTTCTTCGCGCAGGCATTCGGCAATGTGCCAGCCGCGCTGTTGCAGGTAGGCGCCGATATGTTCGCGCAACTGCTCGGGGGCCGGTGCCTGGCGGTCCACGTAGTGGGTGTCTTCCACCAGCAGGGTGTCGCTGCTGAACGGCAGTACATAAACAAAGCGATAGCCTTGGCCTTGCGGCACCCGGGCATCCATCAGGATGGGGGCCTGCAAGCCGTGGGGCGCGGTCAGGCGCAGCACCTGGCCGAGAAACGCCTGCTGGCCGAGTACCCGGTGCGGGCTGGGCTGAATGCCGCGCCCGTCCAGCACCACGTTGGCCTGCAGGGTTTCGCCACTGGCCAGGGTGACCTGGTCGGGGCGAGCCTCGGTTACGTGGCAGCCCGTGCGCAGGGAGGAGCCCAGGGCAGGGGTGATGACCTGGGCGAAGCGCTCGCTGGTGATGCTGGCGTAGCCACTGGCAAGGCACCGCGAAAAAGCCGGGAAGTGCACGTGATAGGCCGGCCAGCGCTTGACCACCAGTGGTGCCAGCCAGCGCTGCTGCGGTGGCGTCAGGTCGGCATCATGGAACGACCAAGTGTGGTTGCCACCCAGCTCGGCGGCTTGCTCCAGGCACAGCACGCGCAGTTCCGGTCGCAGTTGCTGCAGGCGCCAGGCAATCAGGCCATTGGCCAGGCCGCCGCCCAGCAGAATCAGGTCATGGCGCACAGGTTGCCCTCCTGCAGCACAGGTTTGCCGCTGCGTAATGCGGTTTCAAGGATGTCAGCGCCGCGCTGGACGCCGCCGCAGGTGGCGAGTTCGGCCTGCAGCGCGGGGTGTGTGGGGGCTGGCTGGCTGAGCAGCCGCCCCAGTGCAGCGGTGATGGGGCCGACCCCGGCATGGCGTGACAGCACCTCACCGAGCCGGTGGTAGCGCACGCGCGCAGCCACGCCAGGCTGATCGAAGGCGATGGGGATGACCAGCAGCGGGGTGCCAGCCGCCACCGTGTCGAGCACGGTGTTCAGGCCGCCATGGCTGACCACCACGCTGGCCTGGCGCACGGCCCAGTGTTGGGGGGCGAAATCGGTGACGAGGGTGGCGCCCAGTTGCAGCAGGCTTGCCTGTTGTGCCGGGCTCAACCCGCCGCAGTGGGCAACCAGCAGCTGAGCATCCAGGCGGCGGCAGGCTTGGGCGATACGCGCGAACAGCTCGAAGCGGTGACCTTGCAGGGTGCCCAGGCTGGCGAATACCAGTGGTTTGCCGGCGTCGAACGCCCAGTCGGGTGTTGCAGTGCAAGGTGCGCTGCGCAATGGGCCCACCGCATGGAAGTGTGCGGGTAGCCCTTGCCGTTGGAAGTCCAGGCTAGAGGGTGTCTGGCTCAACTGGGCCAAGGGCGACAGGCACTGGTGGGCCGCCTGGCGTGCTGGCAGGCCCAGCGCCAGGCATGCCTGTTCCAGCGCATGCTGCATGGGCCGCATCAGCCAGTCATGCACGCGCTCACTGCCTTCGTAGATGCGCGGGTCAAGGCCATGGTTGAAGGGCATGACGGGCAGCGGGAGGCCGGGCTCCCGGTTGATCGGCAATGCGCAGGCAACCGAGAAGAACGGCAGCCCACAATGTTCGGCGGCCAGTGCACCTGCGGGCTCCATCTGGTCGCAGATCACCGCATCCACGTGCTGTTCCCGCAGCGCTGCAGGCAGCCATTTGCACAGCATGGCAGTGGTCTGGGCCAGGTGCCGGATCAGCTGGCGCAGTTGCAGCGGCCCGGTTGGCCTGGCCACCAGCCCCATGGCGTGGTCCAGGCTACCCGGCGGGCAGTCGGCATGGCCAACCTCGACGTAACCCAGCCGCGTATCGCTGACCCAGCGCTGCGCTTCAGGCTGATGGAAAAAACTCACCCGGTGCCCGCGTGCGACCAACTCGGCGCCCAGCGCCTGCATGGCCGCAAAGTGGCTGGGGTAGGGCGGTGCAACGACCGCAAAGTGGCTCATGCCAGGTCCAGGCGCGGCGGCACCAGGCGTGCCCGACGCAACTGGGCAAGGTTTTGCGAGCCGGTGCAGAAGCAGGCGATGCGCAGTTGGCGGATGATCACGTCGAAGTGCGTCACCACCGCTTCGGTTGACGCCATGGCCGCGGTCAGCACCCCGGCGGCCTGGCCCACCAGGTCGGCGCCCAGGCGGATGGCCTTGGCCACATCCACCCCGTCGCGCACACCGCCCGAGGCGATCAGGCCGATACCGGGCACGGCGCGGTGTACCGCCAGCAGGCTCTGCGCCGTGGGGATGCCCCACCCGCTGAACGCCATCGCCACCGCGTGATCGGCGGCATTCTGGGTGCGTTCGGCTTCCACGGCAGCCCAGCTGGTGCCACCGGCGCCTGCCACGTCGATCATCGCGACGCCTGCATCGCTCAGCTGGCGTGCCACTGCCGGGGAGATGCCAGCCCCTACCTCCTTGATGACAACGGGCGCCGGTAGATGCCGGCACAAGTGCTCGATGTGCGCCAGTACACCCTGCCAGTTGCGATCCCCCTCGGGCTGCACGGCTTCCTGCAAAGGGTTCAGGTGGATGATCAACGCATTGGCCTGCAAGCTGTCCACGGCGCGCCGGGCCAGGTCCAGGCCATCGGGCTCACGCAACTGTGCAGCGCCCAGGTTGGCCAGCAGCGGTGTATCAGGTGCCAGCCGGCGCAGTTCACCGGTCAGGCCTTGATCCTGGCCGGTGCGCAGGCTGACCCGCTGGGAGCCCACCCCCATGGCAACGCCGAGTGCCTGGGCTGCTTCGGCCAGGTGATGGTTGATAAAACGGGCCCGTTCCGCCCCTCCGGTCATCGAGCTGATCAGCAACGGCGCCCGCAGGGGCATACCGAACAGCTGGGTGCCCAGGTCTACGTCGTCCAGTGCCATTTCAGGCAGGGCGCAATGCTCGAAACGCAGCGCCGACCACCCCGGGTCGACCCCGTGGCTGGCGCTGCTGTTGGCCAGGACGATATCCAGGTGATCGTCCTTGCGTTGACTCAACGGGCTTTTGTTCATGCCGGCTCCATTGCCAGGGAATCATCCTGCGGTGCGTGCGGTCTGTGTGCATGAGCCAGACAACTTGTACAACGCGACGCGCTTTGTATAGCTAAGCTGAAAATTGGCACAGCATCAGGCAACGGCGTGCATCAGTCGTTCCTTTTCTACTACGGTCAATGGGCCGCCCACTTCGCGAGGCAAGGATGACGACCACAGCCCCCACGCTCAGCGCCGCCGACGCCGGCCACGATCACCAGCTGGCTGCAGCGCATGCCGCCATCGAAGCCCGGCTGGCCGCCTTGTTGCCACCCGCAGGGCATGAACGGGACCTGGTCGCGGCGGCCATGCGTGACTGCACATTGGCACCGGGCAAACGCCTGCGGCCCATTTTGCTGCTGTTCACGGCCACGGGCCTGGGGGCTTGCCCGCAGGCAGCGCTTGACCTGGGCTGCGCCGTGGAGATGGTGCACGCGGCCTCCCTGGTGCTGGACGACCTGCCTTGCATGGACAACGCAGCGCTGCGCCGTGGCCGGCCAACGCTGCACCTGGCCTTCGGTGAGGATGTAGCGGTACTGACGGCGATTGCATTGCTGTCGCGCGCCTTTGGCGTGGTCGCCGGGCTGCAGACGGTGGCGCCGGAAGTGCGCAGCGATTTGGTGGTGACCCTCACCGCTGCCATCGGCAGCGAGGGCTTGGTCAAGGGTCAGCTACAGGATTTGCGCGATGGCGCGCGCCCGCGCACGGCGGCGGAAATCGCCGAGACCAACCAGCTCAAGACGGGCGCGTTGTTCGCCGCGCTGTTGGGCATGGCAGGCCGGCTGGCCGGTACCGGCACTGCGCAGCTGGCCTGCTTGCACCGCCTGGCCGACGCCCTGGGCCAGGCGTTTCAACTGCACGATGACCTGCACGACCGTGACCCGGCCAGCGGCAAGAGCACCGGCCTGGACCAGGGCAAGTCCACCCTGCTGGCCATGTGTGGTGAGCGTGAGGTGCGCCAACGGCTGGAGGCGCACCTGCAGCACGTAGAGCAGTGCCTGGCGAACCTGGCGCTGGCCGATTCGCCGATCTGCACGGCCATGCGCAGGGTCTTTGCGCGAAGCCCAGGGCAGGCCGGTGGCACCACGGGCGCGTGGTGCCAGAACCGGCTGGACGCCTCAGCGGGCGGCGCCTTTACCCAGCATGTCTGAACCGTTGGCTGCCGCTGGCTGTTCATACGCGGTGGCACCGGCAATGTGCCGGCCTGCCACGTAGCCGAAGGTAAGCGCCGGCCCCAGGTTGATGCCCCCTGAGGGGTACCAGCCGCCAAAGATGCTGGCCATGTCCGTGCCCGCTGCGTACAACCCTTCGACCGGTTTCCCGTTGGCGTCCAGCACCCTGGCACTGCCATCGGTGCGCAGGCCGGCGAACGTGCCAAAGCAGCCTGGTTTGACTTTGACGGCGTAAAACGGCCCATGTTCTATAGGGGCCACGCAGGGGTTCGCGCCGTTGTGCTGCGGGTCGCCCTGCTTGCGGTTGAACGGTGTCGAGCCGCGGCCGAAGGCCGGGTCCTGGCCAGTGCGGGCATGCAGGTTGAAGGCATCCACCGTCGCGCGCAGCCCCGCAGGGTCGATCCCGCATGCCTGCGCCAGCAACTCGAGGGTGGCAGCCCGCTTAAGGTAGCCGCTGCGTACATGTGGGCCCAGCGGCAGCGGTGCCGGGCGCGCATGGCCCAAGCCGTAACGGCGAATGAACCGATGGTCGCACAGGAGCCAGGAGCACACCTCCTGATCCTCCGGTACCGCCGCCACCATCGCAGATACGTAGTCGTAGTAACCGTGCGCTTCGTTGACGAAACGCTTGCCGTTGGCGAGCACGCCGATGATGCCCGGCTTGCCTCGCTCGATGATGTGCGGAAAGTGGCCGATGCTGCCGTCGCTGTGCGGTACCTGGGAGACCGGCGCCCAGGCCACGGGCGACTTCAAGTCGGTGGCAACGATACCGCCCGCCGACTCACCCAGGCGCAGCCCATCGCCTGAGCAGCCCTTGGGGGGCAGGGCCAGGTTGTCGTGGCCGCTGTTGTCGCGGGGGAATAATTGCTGACGGCGTGCGGTGTCGTGGGGGAACCCGCCCGCGGCCAGCACCACGGCGCGGGCGCGGATGCGTTGCTCACCATCAGGTGTGGTGACCGATGCGCCACAGACCCTGCCTTGCTCGATCAGCAGGTGCCTGGCCGGCGACGATGCCTGCAGGCGCACACCCAGGTCCTGCGCCGACTTGGCCAGGCGTGCAACCAGCGCCACCCCGTTGACCAGGTGCATGGCCCGGCCGTAGCGGGCCAGGTGATAGAGGTGGCGGCCGAAGCGTTTGCACACATGCAGCAGCGCTTTGGGTGAGCGGGTCATGTTGAGGAATGCGGCCAGGTCTGGCCCCGCCATGATGGGCATCCCCATGAACGAGGTTTCGCGCAGCGTCTTGCGCAGGCGCGGCAGCAGCGCGCCGACTTCGCGGGCGTCGTAGGGTGCAGCAATCACCTGGTGCCCCCCCTGTGCCGCGCCTGGGGTATCGCCATGCATGTCGGGGATGCCATTACCGTCCACGAACTGCAGCGCTGTGTGCTGCTCGAAGAACGCCACCATGTGCGGGCAGGCGTGCAGGAAGGCCTCGACGCGCTCCGCGTCGTAGAACGCGCCCAGTTCATGGCGCAGATACGTCAGTGGCTGGGTGATGTCTTCTTCGATGCCGGCACGCCGCGCCAAGGGGTTGCGCGGTACCCAGGCCCAACCCCCGGACCAGGCGGTGGCCCCGCCGAACACGTCATCCTTTTCCACTAGCACCACCTGTTGCCCATGCCAGGCAGCCGTAACGGCAGCCGCCAGGCCGGCAGCACCAGAGCCAATGACCAGTACATCGCATTCGGTTTCAACGGGCGCGGCAGACATCGCGAGATTCCTGTATTTTATTGGAACTTGATTCCATATTTTTATGAGGGCCGGCATTGGCCGCAAGTAGCGGAGCGTCAAAGCCCGCGTTTTATGGGCGATAATCGGTCGAATCGACCCGTTCAACACTGCACGCGCCTTTATCGACATGGAATCATCTTTCACAATTCGTTCCCTTTTTCAGGACACTCCCTATGGCCGGCAGTCAAATCGAGCGCGCATTCAGCCTTGTCGAAAGCCTTACCGGGGAGCCCCAGGGTTTGGCCCTGCAAACCCTTGCAGATCGCCTGGGTATTCCCAAAAGCGCCACTCACCGCATGCTTACCGAGCTGGTGCGGCTGGGTTACGTGCGCCAGAACCGTGACACCAGCCGCTACCAGTTGTCGGCCAAGCTGGTGGCGCTGGGCTTCCGCTACCTGGGCAGCAGTGGTGCCGACATCGTCCAGCCAATCCTTGACCGCCTGGCCCAGGACAGTGGCGAACTGGTGCGCCTTGGGGTGATCGACGGTGCCCGCCAAGTGTGGATCGCAAAATCCCAGGGCGCGCGCTCCGGCCTGCGCTACGACCCGGACATGGGCCGTGACGCGCCGCTGTTCTATACCGCCTCCGGGCATGCCTGGCTGGCCAGCCTGGAGGACGAGCAGGCCGTGCAGATGGTGCTGCGCCAGGGCATCGCCGACCCCGAACAGTTTGGGCCGAACGCGCCGCGCTCCATGGACCAGTTGCTCGGCTACCTGCACCAGGCCAGGGAGCGGGGCTACGCCTGGGTGGAGCAAACGTCCGCAGTGGGCATGTCTGCCCTGGCGGCTGTAATTCGACGCCCCAGCGACCTGGGGGTGATCGGCGTGCTGAGCATTGCCGGGCCCAGTGCACGGCTTGCGCCAGGGCGCTTGGCCGAGCTAGCGCCACTGTTGCTGGCGGCGGCCCAGGAGCTGTCGGTGGCAAGCCCCGCCAGCGAGCTGTTTGCCTGAGGCGTTTACTGGTCGATTACCGAACAATGTCTGATGGCAGGGGTGTTGAAATCAGGAACGAAGTTCTACAGTGCTTTTTATTGAATCCGGAACAATGTTCCAGAAAACCTATAATAATGCACCGAGGACCTTCCGTTGAGCTCACCCCTTCGTATCGCGCTGGTCGGCGCAGGCATCATGGGCCGCCAGCACTACCAGCACCTGCAGCATGTGCCAGGCGCGCAACTGTGCGCGGTAGCAGACCCCGGCCCACAGGCCGAGGCGTTCGCTGCTGAATGCGCAGTACCTTGGTTCGCGGACCACCGCGTGATGCTCGACAAGGTGCAGCCGCAGGCCGTGATTGTCGCCAACCCCAACAACCAGCACGTGCTGACGGCCCTGGACTGTGTGCAGGCGGGGGTGCCTGTGCTGGTGGAAAAGCCGGTGGGTGTGCACCTGGATGAAGTCCGCACCCTGGTGGAGGCCTCACGGCGCACGGGTGTGCCCGTTCTCGTCGGGCACCACCGCCGGCACAACCCGCTGATCGCCAAGGCCCATCAGGTCATTGGCGACGGCGCGCTCGGCCGGCTGATCAACGTTACGGCCATGTGGCAACTGCAAAAGCCTGACAGCTACTTCGACACCGCGTGGCGACGCGAGCCGGGAGCGGGCTTTCTCCTGACCAATCTCATTCACGACCTCGACCTGCTGCGTTACCTGTGCGGTGAAGTGGTGCAGGTGCAGGCTTTCACCCGCAACGATGTGCGCGGTTTCGCCAATGAAGACAGCGCGGCCGTGCTGCTGCAGTTCGAGAACGGCGCCCTGGGCAGCCTGACCGGTTCGGACGCTGTGGCGGCGCCCTGGAGTTGGGAACTGGACTCGGGTGAAAGCCCGGTTTACCCACGTCAGCCGGATCAGCCGTGCTACCTGCTGGCGGGCACCCGGGGCTCACTGAGCATTCCGCAGCTCAAGCATTGGCATTACGCCCAGGCGGGGGCGGGGTGGCACACGCCATTGCTGCAAAGCCAGGAAAGTATCCCGGTTGGCGAAGCCTTGACCCTTCAGTTGCAGCATTTCGTGCGCGTGGCCCGTGGCGAGCAGGCCCCGTTGACTGATGCGGCCGATGGTGGGCGTACCCTGGCACTGGTCGACGCTATCCGCCGGGCAGCCGCCAGCGGCCGGGCCTGTGCTCCAGAATTGATCGCCTGACGGGCGTGTTCTTTATTGACGGTGAAGCAAAATGACGGATCGAATTTTTTCCCTAGCAGCGCTTACGGTACTGGAGCTGTCGCCGCCGGACATGGTGGAAGCCGCTGCCCGTGCGGGGTATAGCCACGTAGGCCTGCGCCTGGTGCCGGCGACAGAGCAGGAACAGCACTTTCCGCTGGTGGCCGACGCGAGCCTGCGTCGGCAAACCCAGGCGCGCTTGCGCGACACCGGCACCAAAGTGCTGGACCTGGAGATTCTGCGGCTCAAGCCGGATACCTGCGTGGCGGACTTCAAGGCCATTCTCGACGTGGGCGCGGAGCTGGGCGGTACCGAATTGTTGGTGGCGGGCAACGACCCTGACGAGTCGCGGCTAACCGAACGGTTTGCGCACTTGTGTGACCTGGCCGCAGACTACGGCATTTACCCGCATCTGGAGTTCATGCCCTGGACAGAGGTGCGTGACCTGCGCCAGGCCATGCGCGTTGTGGCCAATGCTGATCGCGGCAATGCCTGTGTATTGGTGGATGCCTTCCATTTCAACCGCTCGGCTTCGGCGCTGGCAGACCTAGCCACGCTGGCACCCGAGCGCCTGCGCTATGCCCAGTTGTGTGATGTGGCGGGCCCGGTACCGGATGACATGGATGAAATCCTGCGCCAGGCGCGCAACGAACGGCGCTTTCCGGGCGACGGCGATGCCGACCTCGTAGGGTTGCTGCGTGCTCTGCCAGCGAACGTGCCGCTGAGCCTGGAAATACCGACCCGCCAGTTGCTGGAGCAGGGTATCAGTGGCGAACAACGGGCACGTATGGCCCTGCAACGGGCCAAGGCCGTGCTCGCCAAAGCCACCTCTCTTCCGTAAAAGCGAGCGATGCGCCGCAAAGCGGCGCTGCTTGCAGCCATCGCCCTTTCACACCCCTCCACGCCGCACATGCTTGGCCAGCACCTGCTCCAGCATTTCCCACATCAACGGGTCCAGGCTGAATGCCACGTTGAAGCGCATCCACCCGGTCTGCCCGGCATCGACCATGAACAACTGGCCAGGCCCGAGCATGATGCCTTTTTCCAGCGCATCGTCCAGCAGCAGCGCGCTGTCGGGAATAGCCGGGTGGCGGGTCCAGATGTACATGCCTTCGTCCGACTCGGTGAACAGCTCGAAGCCCAGCCGGTGCAAGTGCCGGCCGACTTCCTGGTGGGCTTCGGCCAGGCGCTGGCGCAGGCGTTTGAGGTGCTTGCGCCAGCGGCCGTCGATGATCGCGGCATACACCACACGCTCCATCACCTGGGACGTGGTCAGCCCCGAGCGCATCTTCATCTGCAGCAGCTGCTGCGCCAGGCCCGGGTTGGCGAGCATATAGCCCACCCGCACATTGGGTGAGATGCTCTTCGAGTAGCTACCCACATACACCACCTGCTGCAGATGATCGAGGCTGGCCAGGCACGGCTGGGGTTCGGCGACCATGTCGGCGTACAGGTTGTTCTCGACCAACCGGAAGCCATGCTGGCCGGCCAGCTGCAGCAGGCGGTGCAGTTGCGGCAGCGGGGTGCGCGAGCAGGTCGGGCTGTGTAGGTGCGGCTGGGTGAAAAACGCCGTCGGGCGGTGTTGCGTCAGCAGGTGCTCGAGGTGGTTGAGGTCGTAACCGGTAGGCGTGCGCGGCACACCCACCAACGTGGCACCCTGGGTACGCAGGATGCTCATCAGGTTGGGGTACCCAGGGTCGTCCACCAGCACCACGTCACCCGGCCGGACCAGCGTGCGCACCGCCAGGTCCAGTGCCTGGCTGGCGCCGTGGGTGAGCATCAATTGCGCAGGGTTGGCGACAATCGACAGCTCCTGTTGCAGGTTCTGCGCGGTCAGGGTACGCAGCTCCGGCAGCCCCATGGGGTCGCCGTAACCAGACAACTCCAACGGGCTGCCGGCCACCTGGCGCAAACCCCGGCGCAGGCCGTCTTCGTACATCCAATCGTTGGGCAACCAGCCGCACCCCGGCTTGAACGGCAACTGGCGGATCTCGAAGATCTGCTGCAGGTACCATTCGGAGTTGAACGTTGGTCGGCTGGCGTCAGCCTCGGCAGTGTGCTGCTCCAGCAGTTCGCCCGCGGCCCGGTTGACGAAGAACCCCGCATTGCCCCGGCTCACCAGCAGGCCTTGAGCGACCAGGCGGTCGTACGCCTCGACCACGGTGAAGGTGCTCACCGAGTAGGTGGCGGCAAAGGCGCGGATAGACGGCACCTTGGCGCCAGGCTTTAGCGTTTGGTTGTCGATAAGGGTGCGAAGCCCGTCGATGATCTGGTTGACCAGCGGCGTCGTGGACTCTGGATGTAGTTGCAGCATGGGGTGCCTTCAGGTGGGTGTAGCCAGGCGCCTTGCCGGTGTACTGGGTCGGCGGCCTATACAGTGCAGTGCGAGTTTCATGCCACTGTGCATGGCTCTCTGCGTCGGACATTTTTACATTAGGTGTCGGATATCGCCACATAAAGCATGTTCAGTTCGCCCCAGGCGTCAGCCCTGGGGCGCGTCAGCAGGCCGCCATGGAAGGCCTGCGTGTGTTTGTCACACCATCCTGCCCGCATTAGCACTGATGTACAGGTGAAGCCGCCAGCCATCGGGGTTTCACGCATTTCCTTGGATAAAAAGAAGCACGGGGTACACAACTGATGGACGCAACATCCACAACAACCACCGCGAAAGGCGGGCACGAGAGCAAGCTCAGTGCCTCGCTCAAGTCGCGCCACCTGACGATGATGTCCATCGCCGGGGTGATCGGCGGCGCCTTGTTCGTCGGCTCCGGCAGCGTGATTCACAGCGCCGGGCCGGCTGCGGTGCTGGCCTACCTGGCAGGCGGCATCCTGGTGGTGCTGATCATGCGCATGCTGGGCGAAATGGCGACCTCGTCGCCCGACACCGGTTCGTTCTCCACCTATGCCGACCGCGCCATCGGCCGCTGGGCCGGGTTCACCATCGGTTGGCTGTACTGGTGGTACTGGGTCATCCTCATGGCCTGGGAGGCCTACGTGGCGGGCAAGATCCTGCATGGGTTCTTCCCGGATGTGAGCGTCAACGTCTTCGTGCTGGCCACCACCCTGGTGCTGATCACGGTCAACTTCTTCAACGTCAAGCACTACGGCGAGTTCGAGTTCTGGTTTGCGTTGATCAAGGTGATCGCGATCGTCTGTTTCCTGATCGTGTGTACCGCCGCGGTGTTGAACATCTGGCAGTTCGGTGAAGTGCGCGGCATCACCCACCTTACCGCCGAAGGCTTCATGCCCAACGGGATCACCACGGTGATCGGGGCCTTGCTGGGCGTGATGTTCGCCTTCCTGGGCGCCGAGATCGTCACCATCGCCGCCTCCGAAGCCAAAGACCCTGCCGCGCAGATCGTCAAGGCCACCAACTCGGTGGTGTGGCGCGTGTGCCTGTTCTATGTGGGCTCGATCTTCCTGATCGTCTGCCTGGTGCCGTGGAACGACCCGCACCTGGGCGTCTCCGGTTACGGTGCCTACCGCCGTACCCTGGAGCTGCTGGGCGTGCCTTACGCCGAGCTGCTGATGAACTTCGTGGTACTGACTTCGGTAAGCAGCTGCCTGATCTCCGGCCATTACACAGCTTCGCGCATGCTGTTCTCCCTGGCCCAGCGCGGCGATGCACCGTCGTTCTTCAAGATCACCCGGGCCGGCACCGGCGTACCGGTGTACGCAATCATGGGCTCGTGCGCCGTGGCCATCGTCTGCGCGCTGATCAACTTCAGCGAGACGCTGCGCCCCAAGGACGTGCTGGACACCCTGATGAACACCACCGGCATGATCGCCTTGCTGGTGTACCTGGTGATTGCCTGCTCGCAGCTGCGCATGCGTCGCAAGCTGATTGCCGAGGGCAAGGAAGTGCGCCTGAAGATGTGGCTGTTCCCTTGGCTGACCTACCTGGTGATCGCTTTCATCGTTGCCGCCCTGGTGACCATGGCCTTCATGCCTGACTACCAGATTTTGGTGATCTCCACCGGTATCGCCGCTGCGGTGGTGGTGGCAATGGGCGTGGTGCATCAGCTGCGCAGCAGCCGCCAGCACTAAGCGTCAACGGCGTTACGCTGCGGCCGGCTCCCTTGGGACCCGGCCGCTTTGCATTGTGGGCCTTCCCCAGCCCCAGACACCCGGCAGATGGCATATGCTGCACCCATCGCTCAAGGAGATTGCTCCCATGTCCTGGTCCGCCACCCAGTATTCCCTGTTCGAAGACGAACGCACCCGCGCCGTGCGCGACCTGCTGGCCGCGGTGCCCCCGCGCCCGGTGCGCCACGCCACGGACCTTGGGTGCGGGCCTGGCAACTCGACAGAAGTGCTGCTGCAGCGTTGCCCCGACGCCCAGGTGACGGCGCTGGACAGTGACGCCGACATGATCGACAAGGCCCGTGAGCGCAAGCGCCTGTGCATTCCGCGGGTGCGCATGGTCACTGCCGACATTACCGGCTGGTGCGCGGCCGAACCCCAGGACCTGATCCTGGCCAATGCGTCGCTGCAGTGGGTACCCGACCACGCCAGCCTTTATCCGCACCTGGTCCAGCAGCTCAGCGAGGGCGCCAGCCTGGCCGTGCAGACCCCCGACAACCTGGAGGAACCGGCCCATGCCGCCCTGCGTGAAATCGCCAGCCAGGGCCCATGGGCGGCAACGTTCGCTGATTTCCGATTGCCACCCAGGCACGGCGCCAGCTTCTACTACGATGTGCTCAGCCCGCTGTGCACGCGGGTGGATGTGTGGCGTACCACCTACTATCACCCGCTGGTCGGCGGCGCCCAGGCGGTGGTGGAGTGGTTCAAGGGCTCAGCCCTGCGGCCCTACCTGGCACGCTTGCAACCCCAGGAGCAGGCGCAGTTCCTGCAGATGTACCTGCAGGCCATGCAGCAAGCCTACCCGGCGGCCAGCGATGGCAAGGTGTTGTTGCCGTTTCCGCGGTTGTTCGTGGTCGCGACCCGTTGAGGCGCGGCCTGATACCGACATGTGTTGTCGATCACGGGGCAGAGGCGTATAAAATGCACCCACTTTTTGTGCCGGTCGCTTCCTGAACCGGCCGTTGAAACAAGAGAGTCGACATGGGCGCACAGTGGAAAGCCAAACATAAAGAAGCCGCGGCCAACGCCAAAGGCAAGGTCATGGGTAAGCTGTCCAAGGAAATCCAGATTGCCGCCAAGGCTGGCGCCGACCCGGACATGAACCCGCGCCTGCGCCTGGCCATCGACCAGGCCAAGAAAGCCTCGATGACCCGCGAGACCCTGGAACGGGCCATTCGCAAAGGTGCGGGCCTGGACGGTGATGCCGTGCAGTACGCGGCGGTCAGCTACGAAGGCTTCGCGCCGCACCAGGTGCCGTTGATCGTCGAGTGCCTGACCGACAACGTCAACCGCACCGTCGCGCAGATTCGTGTGCTGTTCCGCAAGGGCCAGCTGGGTGCCAGCGGCTCGGTCGCCTGGGACTTCAACCATGTTGGCCTGATCGAAGCCACCCCCACCGGCGACGCCGACCCGGAAATGGCTGCCATCGAAGCCGGTGCCCAGGACTTCGAGCCAGGTGACGAGGAAGGCTCTACGCTGTTCATCACCGACACCACGGACCTGGATGCGGTGCAGAAGGCGTTGCCGGAGCAGGGCTTCACCGTGACCTCTGCCAAACTGGGTTACACCCCGAAAAACCCGGTGAGTGCGGCCAGCCTGAGCGCCGAAGCCCTGGCCGAGGTTGAAGCGTTTCTGGAAGCCATCGACGAAAACGATGACGTGCAGAACGTGTACGTGGGCCTGACCGAGTGACCTGCCTGGGCCGCTTTCGCGGCCCGATCGCCGGCAGCGCCGGCGGCCACGGCCGCGCGTGACCTCCGCCAGGTTGCGCCTGGCCTGTGGGGCTGTCGATACCCCCGAGGGCAGCCTGCATGAACCCTAGTTTCGCCTCCCTCAGCCTGGCGCACCTGCGCACGCTGGAGCATCTGCTGCAACTGAAGAACCTGAGCCACGCTGCCGAGCGGCTGGGCGTCAGCCAGTCGGCCCTGAGCCGGCAACTGGCCCACCTGCGAGCAGCGTTCGACGACCCGCTGCTGGTGCGTCAAGGGCGTGGCTACGTGCTCAGCGAGCACGCCGAGGCCCTGGTCGAACCCCTGCGCCAGGTGCTTGAAGAGCTTCACAGTCTGCGCCAGCCCGCCGTCTTTGACCCTGCCCGCTGTGAACGGCGTTTTTGCCTGGCCGCCTCGGATTATGTGGCCGAGCACATGTTGCCGCTGCTGGTGGCAGCGCTGGAGCAGGAGGCGCCTGGAGTGTGTCTGGAGTACCGCACCTGGCAGGCCGGGCAATACGCCTTGCTTGCCAGTGGCGAAATCGACCTGGCCACCACCCTGTTCGACGAGTCGCCGCCCAACCTGCACGGGCGCCTGCTGGGCGAAGACCGGGCCGTGTGCCTGATGCGGCGCAACCACCCGCTGGCCGCCCACCCCGTGCTCGGTCAGAACGATTACCTGGCGCACAAGCACGTGCGTATTTCCGGGGGTGGCGACAAGGACAGCTTCATCGACCGCCATTTGCGGGCGCAGGGCCTGCAGCGTCGGGTAGGCCTGGAGGTGCCGTTCTTCTCCGCTGCGGTGCAGGTGATCGCGGCCAGCCAGGCGGTAGCGACCGTGCCCGAGCATATTGCGCGGCAACTGTGCCGCCTGCATGCGCTGGCCTGGCGGCCACTGGGCTTCGTGGAACACACCCAGCGTTATTGGGTGGTCTGGCATCAGCGCCTGCAGGCCTCGGCTGAGCATCGCTGGTTGCGCAACCGGGTGTTCGAGCTGTGGCGTCAGTCGCAGTTCGGCGTGCAGGGTGGGGTCGCCTGACAGCCACGGGCATCAGGGCGGTTGGCTTCAATAGTACCGTCGCGGGTCCGAATCGATCAGGCTGGCCAACTTGGTCAAGGCAAAGCGCAATTCATCGTGACTGGTTGGCGACATCAGCACCAGCCTCACGCAGCGGTTATCCCCCCCACGCTCGGCCTGGAACTGGGTGCCGCTCAGCACCAGCACGCCGTTGGCGCGGGCGAGCAGGGTGAACTCGTCGGCGCTCCAAGGCTCAGGCAGGGTGAGCCAGAGGTGGTACGAGTAAGGCTGGGTCTTGAACTGGAAGCCTGCAAAGATTTCCCGGGCGATTGCCTGGCGCTCTGCCGCCTGGGTACGCTGGATGCGCACCAGCTTGCTGTCCAGGCCTTCGGTGATGACATTACTGGCCAGTTGGGCCGTGAGCGGGGAGGGCATCCACACACTGCTGCGCACCATGGAGGTCAGGCGCGACAGCAGTTTGGGCGGGCTGTACAGGTACCCCACGCGCAGTGCCGGCATGATCGCCTTCGACAGGCTGGTGAGGTAGACCGACCGGTCTGGTGCATACGCCGAGAGGGGCTTGATAGACGGGTCCGTAGCCAGGAAGCCATAGATATCGTCGTCGAGGATGATGAAGTCGAACTCTTCGGCCAAGGCCGCGATCTGCGCGCGGCGAGCAGCCGACATGATGGCAGCCGTGGGGTTCTGGCAGGTCGCAACGCACACCAGCATGGCCGGCTTTTCACGCAGGCACAGCTCGCGTAACGCATCGGGGAGGATGCCCTCGTCATCCATGGGTATGCCGCGCAGGCGGCGCTCCAGGCTGTGGGCGACCGAAATGATGCCGGGGTAGCACAACGCTTCGCACAGCACCAGGTCGCCGGCATGGGTCAAGGCACTCATCGCCACCATCAGGCCGTGTTGCGCCCCGGCAGTGATCACGACTTGCTGCCACTGGGCATCGGGCAAGGCGTGGCGCAGCCACTGCGCACCCGCCTCGCGGTGGGCAGGGTGGCCGCCGTCAGGTGCGTAATCGAGGGCGCGGGCGAAATCCGTGCTCTTGGCCATGCCGACCAGGGCCCCGCGTAGCCAGTACTCAAGCGTTTCGCTGTAGGGCTTGATGATCGACAGATCAAGCAGCTCCGACTGCCCCAGGTTCAGCGGGGCAGCGCTGTTGCTGGCCGGCAGTTCCAGCTGGCCCTGGCTGAGCACGTAGGTGCCGCGCCCCACTTCCCCCTGTACCAGGCGACGGCGATGGGCCTCGTTGTAGGCCCGGCTGATGGTGCCGGGTGTGACGTTCAGGGTAGTCGCCAGCTCGCGCAGCGTCGGCAGCCGATCACCCTGGTTCAAGACGCCACTGTTGATATCCCGTGCCAGCGCATCGGCGATCGACAGGTACATCGGCTGATTGGACTCGTTTAGCTGGGGAACCCACATGAATGACACTGCCATCGAATAAATGATCAATGCGCGAGGATATCACAGCGGCATTGATCCACCAGTAAAACCCAGCAACAGCGATTCATTGATTCGAATCAATGAGCTGGGCCGGTAACCGATGGGGCATTGGAAAATTTCATTTACGTGTTAAATCCCTATAAATCAACGTACTACATGGTTGTTAGGTTGTTTTTACAGTCGGTATTCACAAAAATTGAACCAATGATAGCAATCAGGTATTGAATCATTTCAATTTGTTGCAATACACTCATTGCGCATCGAATCAATCGACTCAATCTTGCTAACCAATGCGCAATGCCGCCGCGCCAAGCCGAGGCCTCATGGACACAATCAGAAAGGATCTATCGCTCTCCGCCGTGATCGCAGGCCTCATCGCCGTGATCATTTCCTATGCCGGGCCACTGATCATCGTGTTCCAGGCCGCCAGGCAAGCGCACCTGCCGGATGACGTGGTGTCGTCCTGGATCTGGGCCATTTCCATCGGCAGCGGGGTCACCGGCCTTTTGCTCAGCTGGCGCCTGCGCATCCCGGTCATCACGGCCTGGTCGACGCCAGGGGCGGCCCTGTTGGTGTCGCTACTGCCCACCATCACGCTGCCACAGGCCGTGGGCGCCTACGTGGTGGCGTCGCTGATCATTGCGGCGGTGGGTTTGTCCGGTGCGTTCGACAAACTGATGAACCGTTTGCCCAAAGCCATCGCTGCGGCGATGCTCGCCGGCATTCTGTTCCGCTTCGGCACCGAGCTGTTCACTTCAGTGACGCTACAGCCGGCGCTGGTGCTGTCGATGATCGCGGCTTACCTGATCTTCAAGCGCCTGTCGCCCCGTTACGCAATCCTCTCGGTGCTGGTTGTCGGCTGCGCCGTAGCGGGCTCGCTTGGCACCCTCAATAGCGGCTCGATCGTGATCGCGGTGGCCCACCCCGTATTCACCGCACCGCAGTGGAACTGGCACGCCATCATCAACCTGGGCATGCCGCTGGCGCTGGTGACGCTCACCGGCCAGTACGTACCCGGCATGGCCGTGTTGCGCACCTCGGGCTACACCACCCCGGCGCGCTCGATCATCTCGGTCACTGCGATCGGTTCGGTGCTGATGGCGCCGTTTGCCTCCCATGGCTTGAACCTGGCGGCCATTACGGCAGCGATCTGCACGGGCCGCGAGGCCCACGAGGACCGCGACAAACGGTATGTCGCCGGAATCGCCTGCGGCCTCTTCTACATTCTGATGGGGATTTTCGGTGCGACCCTGGCGTCGGTCTTTTCCGCGCTGCCCAAAGAACTCATCGCATCCCTTGCGGGCCTGGCCTTGTTCGGCGCGATCAGTGCCGGCCTGACCGGCGCCATGGCAGACGACAAACAGCGCGAAGCCGCATTGATCACCTTCCTTGTCACGGCCTCGGGCATGAGCTTCCTGGGCCTGGCGGCTGCGTTCTGGGGGCTGGTGTTCGGCCTGGTCGCCCACTTCGCGCTGACCTGGACCCGGGAAAGCAAAACCGTCGCCATCACCGAGGGCAGCCGACCATGAGCGGGTCTTACGATTTCATTGTGGTGGGTGGCGGCATCGCCGGGGTGTCGATGGCTTACGAACTGGCCGCTCATGGCAGCGTGTGCCTGCTTGAGCAGGAGCCGCAACTGGCCTATCACACCACGGGCCGCTCGGCTGCGATCTCGATGGAGAGCTATGGCAACCAGCAAATCCGCTCCTTGACCTGTGCCTCGCGGGCCTTCTTCGAAAACCCGCCCGAAGGCCTGGCCGAGCACCCGCTGTGGGCACCCCGGGGTGCGCTGATCGTGGCGCAAGCAAGCCGCGAAGACAAACTCAGGGCACGGTTCAAGGCCGTGTCGGCCCAGGTGCCCAGCGCCTGCTACCTCGATGCCAAGCAGGTGCTGGAGCATGTGCCTTACCTGGCCGATGGTGCCTGGGCCGCCGGTATCTACGAGCCCAGCGCCTTCGACCTGGATGTGCATGCTATCCACGGTGCCTACCTTGGCGGGCTGCGCAAACGGGGCGGGGTGGTCAAGCGGGCGTGCGAAGTGCTCAGAGGCGAATGGCAGCCCGGCCACTGGACATTGCTTACCCAGGACGGTCAGCGCCTGCAGGCAGCCATCGTCGTGAACGCCGCCGGCGCCTGGGCCGACGAGCTGGCAGAGCGCTGCTCAGTATCCAGGGTTGGCGTGCGGCCGCTGCGCCGTACCGTACTGGCCGTGGACCCGCAGTGCGACGTCCATGGCACGCCGTACCTGGGCACGGTCGACGAAGACATCTTCATCAAACCCGAAGCCGGGCGGCTGATCGTTTCGCCGTGCGATGAAGAGCCTTCGCCACCCTGCGATGCCTTGCCGGATGAGCTGGGGCTGGCGATCACCATGGACCGGCTGCAAACCGTAACGCGGCTGCGGCCCCGGGCGATCATCAATAAGTGGGCGGGCCTACGTACGTTTGTTGCCGATCGCTCTCCAGTGCTCGGCCAGGACCCGCAACACGAAAACTTCATCTGGTTGGCCGCACTGGGTGGCTATGGCATTCAGGCCGCCCCCGCCATCGCGCGGCTGTGTGCGCATGCTGCGCTGGGCGTGGCCGTACCGCAGGACCTGGCGGCCCTGCAACTGAACTACCTGCTTTTTTCCCCGGCGCGATGCCGTGATGCGGCGTTCGCCAGCCTGGCCGTGAAGAAGGTTGCCGACCTGCACTAACCCTCACACTCAACAAGGACCGTCACCATGCAAAGCACTGCTCAAATCAATACTGCTGGCACCCCTTTCCTGGCCGAGGAAAACGTGATTTTCACCAACAAGGCCCCGTTGCCGCTGGGCACTTATTCCCAGGGCATCAAGGTGAGCCGCGGGCAGACCATCTACCTGTCGGCACAGACACCGGTTTCGGCGTTGACCAACGAAGTGTTGGCACAGGATTTCGAAGGCCAGCTGCGCCAGACCCTCGACAACCTGGCGCAGATGGCCGAGGCGGCAGGCGGAACACTGGCAAACGTGGTGAAAGTAACCGCGTTCATCACCGACTTGAGTGAGTTCCCCACCCTGAACCGCGTGATGCAAGAGTACTTCACCCCGCCATACCCGGCGCGCACTACCGCAGGGGCCAGCGCCCTGGCGCGCAATACCCTGGTTGCCATCGACGCCATCATGGTGGTCTGAAGCGCCCTTTGTCAGCGAGTGCCCGTCGGTTCTGTGCAGCGAACCGACGTCGGCAGGGAAAGCACCCGCACAGCACACTCCCTAAGGATGGCCATGAAGAATTCGTACAAAGCGTATGCATTGCAGTGCCTGGTGTGCGACCGCCAATACCAGCCCCATGAGGTCAGTTACTTTTGCCCACATTGCAAGGGCGAAGGTGCCCTCGATGTGCTTTACGACTACCCCACGCTGAAGCGTGAATGGCCCCGAGCAGCCCTGGCGCACCAGCAGGCCCCCGGCATGTGGCGCTATGACCGGCTGATGCCACTCAGTTCGACCCAGTACGTACCGCCGCTGCTGGTGGGGAATACGCCGCTGTATGCGCCGGCCAATCTGCTTGGCGAAGGCTCGGCGATCAAGGTGTTGATCAAGGACGAATCCAGGCAGCCCACGGGGTCGCTGAAGGACCGCGCCAGTGCGCTGGCTGTAGCCCATGCCTTGCAGTCGGGCGCCCGCACCGTGGCCGTGGCCAGCACAGGCAACGCCGCCTCGGCGCTGGCCGGGATGAGTGCCAGCATGGGCCTGCACAATGTGATTTATCTGCCACGCACCGCACCCCGGGAAAAGCGCGCGCAGATGTTGGGCTATGGGGCCGAGATCGTATTGGTGGACGGCCAGTACGATGAGGCATTCGAGCAATGCCTGGCCGGCTGCCAGGCGCACGGCTGGTACAACCGAACCACCGGTATCAACTCGTACATGAGCGAGGGCAAGAAGACCGTTGCCTTCGAGATCTGTGAACAGCTGCACTGGCAGGTGCCCGATCTGATATTCGTGCCGGTCGGTAATGGCTGCATCCTGGGTTCAGTCTACAAGGGCCTGTTCGATTTGCTGCAACTGGGCTGGATCGACCGTATGCCGCGCCTGATCGGTGTGCAGGCCGAACACAGCAACTTCATGTACCGGGCGTGGCGCAGCGACCGCTCCATGGCACGCACCGCACGCATCGCACCTACCAGCCTGGCCAGCAGCATCAACGTGGCATTGCCACGCGATCGCCTCAAGGCCATGCGCGCGGTAACAGCCAGCAACGGCGAATTCATGTGCGTCAGTGACCAGGACATCGTGACAGCGGCGTCCAGGCTTGCCTCGCGCACCGGTGTATTCGCCGAAGCGGGTGCTGCCAGCGCCTTCGCCGGCCTGATCAAGTATGCCCAGGCACATCCCGATACCGCGCAAACCGCTGTGGTGCTGATCACCGGCAGCGGCTTGAAAGACACCTCCATCTTCCTCTCCGGCAGCGCCGGCGGCCCGCCAGGCGCACTGGCGGGTCAGTTGCCGGCGCCGTTGAACACAGCGCCATCACAAGGAATCTCCGCATGAGCTTGCAATTTCGCGACCCCGCCATCGCTCGTCTGATTGACCGCGAGCGCAATCGTCAGGAAACCCACCTGGAGCTGATCGCCTCGGAAAACTACGTGAGCGAACAGGTGCTCCAGGCCCAAGGCTCGGTACTCACCAACAAGTATGCCGAAGGCTATCCAGGCCGCCGTTACTACGGTGGCTGCAAGGTCGTCGACGAAATCGAGAACCTTGCCATCGACCGAGCCCGCCAACTGTTCGGCTGCGAATATGTCAACGTTCAGCCGCACTCCGGCTCACAGGCCAACCAGGCAGTTTTCCTTGCGGCGCTTGAGCCGGGCGATAGCATTCTAGGGATGTCACTGGCTCACGGCGGCCATCTGACCCACGGCGCCTCGGTGAATTTTTCGGGCAAGTTCTTCCAGGCCTTTGCCTATGGCCTTGAGCCAGGCAGTGAGACCCTCGACTACCAACAGATGGAAGCGCTGGCACGCGAGCATCGGCCGAAAATGATCATCGCAGGTGCATCGGCCTATTCCCGCGTCATTGATTTCTCGCGCTTTCGCAAAGTCTGCGATGAAATCGGCGCCTACCTGATGGTCGACATGGCCCATTACGCTGGGTTGGTAGCGGCAGGCGTGTACCCCTCGCCAGTCGGTATCGCCGACTTCATCACCTCGACCACCCACAAGACCCTGCGCGGCCCGCGCGGCGGCTTGATTTTGGCCAAGGCTGAATACGCGGCCCTGCTCGACAAGACGGTGTTCCCGGTGTACCAGGGCGGGCCGCTGATGCACGTGATTGCCGCCAAGGCGGTGGCGTTCGGCGAAGCCCTGAGCGACGACTTCAAACAGTACCAGCGACGGGTGGTCGACAACGCCAGGACCATGGCTGATGTGCTGACCCGGCGCGGCTTGCGGGTTGTGTCCGGCGGCACCGACAGCCACATGTTCCTGCTTGACCTGCGCGCCATGAACATTACCGGCAAGGATGCGGAAGCCCTGCTGGAAAGCGCCCATATCACCCTGAACAAAAATTCGATTCCAGGCGATCCGCAGAAACCGACGATCACCAGTGGCATCCGTATTGGCACACCCGCACTGACGACGCGTGGGTTTGGCGAGGTTGAATGCGCTGAAGTGGCTGGCCTGATCGCCGACCTGCTGGCGCAGCCCAACGACAGCGCACTGCTGGAAAACACCCGACGCCGTGTGATGCATCTGTGTGAGTGCTTCCCGGTATACCTGCTGGCATGAGGAGCCTTGCGGGTTCGCCATAGCAGCTATGCACGAAGCGGGGTTATTCGCCAGGGGCGCTGTGCCTAGACTAGAGCAGTATCTGGCAATCACATTCCTCAGGAGAGCCCCCGTGACCCCCGAACAATTCCGCCAATACGGCCACCAGCTGATCGACCTGATTGCCGACTACCGCCAGACCGTGGGCGAGCGGCCGGTGATGGCCCAGGTTGAGCCCGGCTACCTGAAGGCGGTGTTGCCGGACGCCGCTCCGCAACAGGGCGAGGCGTTCGAAGCGATCCTCGCGGATGTCCAGCAGGTGATCATGCCTGGGTTATCCCATTGGCAGCACCCTGACTTCTACGGCTACTTCCCCTCCAACGGCACCTTGTCGTCGGTGCTGGGCGATTTTCTCAGTACCGGCCTGGGCGTGCTGGGCCTGTCCTGGCAGTCCAGCCCGGCCTTGAGCGAGCTGGAAGAAACCACCTTGGGCTGGTTGCGTGAGTTGCTGGGTTTGTCGGCCCAGTGGAGCGGGGTGATCCAGGACACCGCGTCGACCAGCACGCTGGTTGCGCTGATCAGCGCCCGTGAACGCGCCACCGATTACGCCCTGGTGCGTGGCGGCCTGCAGGCCGAAGCCAGGCCGCTGATCGTGTATGTCAGCGCCCATGCCCACAGCTCGGTAGACAAGGCGGCGCTGCTGGCCGGCTTCGGGCGCGCCAACATTCGGCTTATCCCCACCGACGAACGCTACGCCTTGCGCCCAGAGGCACTGCAGGCCGCCATCGAACAGGACCTGGCGGCAGGCAACCAGCCGTGTGCGGTGGTTGCTACCACTGGCACCACCACCACCACGGCCCTCGACCCGCTAAGCGCTATCGGCGCCATCGCCCAGGCGCACAAGCTGTGGTTGCACGTGGATTCCGCCATGGCGGGTTCGGCGATGATCCTGCCCGAGTGCCGGTGGATGTGGGATGGCATCGAGCTGGCGGACTCGGTGGTGGTCAATGCGCACAAGTGGTTGGGGGTGGCGTTCGACTGCTCGATCTACTACGTGCGTGATCCGCAGCACCTGATCCGCGTCATGAGCACCAACCCCAGCTACTTGCAGTCGGCCGTGGATGGCGAGGTGAAGAACCTGCGCGACTGGGGTATCCCGCTGGGGCGCAGGTTCCGGGCCCTGAAGTTGTGGTTCATGTTGCGCAGCGAAGGGGTAGAGGCGTTGCAGGCACGTCTGCGGCGTGACCTGGACAATGCGCAGTGGTTGGCCGGGCAGGTAGCGGCTGCCGCCGATTGGGAGTTGCTGGCCCCGGTGCAGTTGCAAACACTGTGCATCCGGCATCGGCCTGCGGGGCTGGAAGGCGAGGCGCTGGATACCCATACCCGCGGCTGGGCGCAACGGCTGAACGCTTCCGGGGCAGCTTACGTGACCCCGGCCACGCTGGATGGCCGCTGGATGGTGCGGGTTTCGATTGGCGCGTTGCCGACCGAACGGGCAGATGTGGAGCGGCTGTGGCGGGGGCTGCAGGGGGTGGTGAACTGATTCGCAGACAGTGCCTTGGGTGGTGGAGCGCAGCTTGCGATCCGCTACCCAAGGCGCTGGGCTCAATGACCCATCACTGGCTCACAGCCTGCAAGCTCCCCTTGCGGCTGGCCTCATAGGCCTCTTTCTCCATCGGTTTGGCCTGCGGATTACCCAGGTCTTCCATGGTCATGCGATGGGTTTCCGGCGCGATGTAGGCCGCCAGTGCACACACGCAAGTGATGAAGAACGCCAAGCCCCCGACCACCAGCGGTATGTTGTCCGAGCCAGGCGGCGCCACCAGGGCGAACAGCGCCGGCAGCATGGCGGTGAGCATGGTGCCGATGTTCTGCGCGATGGCCATGGCCGAAACGCGGTAGCGGGTCTGGAACAGCTCTGGGTAGAAGCTTGGGAACACCGCGTTGTAGCCCTGGTAGACCATGCCCCACATGACGATCGACGAAGCGAAGGCCAGCGGCACGTTCTGGATGCTGATCGCGTACAGATACACGAAGGCCAGCAGCCCTGAGCCCAGGCACCCGGCAATCATGGTCGGGCGACGGCCAATGCGGTCTGAAAGGTTGCCCACGAACGGGATCACCAGCACTGCCACGATGTTGCCCACCACCGGAATCCACAGGTACACGCTCTTGTCGAACCCGATGCCATAGGCCGGCTGTACCGCGTAGGCCGCGCCGAAGATGGTGGCTACCACAGGGATCACGTTCATCAGTGCCATGAACATCACCAGCACCATGTGCTTCCAGCTGTGGCGGAAGGCTTCGCTGATGGGTGACTTGGCAACCTTGGCCTGCTTTTCTTCCTTCACGAATGCGGGGGTTTCATGCACTTCCTTGCGGATGATGAAGCCTGCAATCAGCACCACTGCGCTCATCAGGAACGGAATGCGCCAGCCCCAGTCATTGAACGCCTCGCTAGGCATGAAGTAAGCCAGCGGCAGGAACACGGCGGCAGCCATCACCTGGCCCGCCTGTACCCCTTGCAGGGTAAAGCTGGCGTAGTAACCGCGTCGCCCGAACGGCGCATGCTCCATGATCATCGAGCTGGCGCCGGAGATTTCACCGGCCACGGCAAAGCCCTGAACCAGCCGCAACAGCACCAGCAGGGCCGGTGCCAGCATGCCGATGTCGTGGTAGGTGGGCAGCAGGCCGACGGCCATGGTCGAGATGCCCATCAGGAACATGCACAACAGCAGCACGTTCTTGCGACCGCGCGTGTCGCCCCAGTGGCCGAGCACGAAGGCACCGACCGGGCGCGCCAGGTAGCCCACACCGTAGGTGGCCAGCGAGGCAATGATGGCCATTTTAGGGTCGGTATTGGGGAAGAATATCTGCGGGAAAATCAGTGCAGCGGCTTGGGCGTAGATGAAGAAGTCGTAGTACTCGAGTGCCGAGCCTATCCATCCACTGGCGGTCGCTTTCTTGGCTTGAGAGCTGGAGTGAGCCATCGTTGTCTCCGTTGTTATTGTTGTAGCGCAGGCTCCGGCTGGAAACGCCAAGGCAGGAGGCGGTGAACATTGGGCCTGCGTCTGTGATGCATGTTGACCACGGGCCAGCGGTCAGGCAATTCGCTAAAACGGGTTTCGTGCGATAATCGAACGCAAAACTAACCATTCCGTACAAAGGGATTGAAGCGCCGACTTTACCTGCGAATAATCCATCGTGCCAGAAACTGTAACGGGGGTTTTGTATCCCCGCTGGCCCTGTGATCCCCTGACAACAAGGAACTCCCGCCATGCAGCGTTCGATCGCCACCGTGTCCTTGAGCGGCACCCTGCCGGAAAAGCTCGAGGCCATCGCCGCCGCCGGCTTCGACGGCGTCGAAATTTTCGAGAACGACCTGCTGTACTACGCCGGCAGCCCGCGCCAGGTACGCCAGATGTGCGCCGACCTGGGGCTTGCCGTGACGCTGTTCCAGCCATTTCGCGATTTCGAAGGCTGCCGCCGCGACCGCCTGCAGAAAAACCTTGACCGAGCCGAGCGCAAGTTCGACCTGATGCAGGAACTGGGCACCGACCTGGTGCTGGTGTGCAGCAACGTGCAGGCCGACGCGCTGGGCGACGAACACCTGCTGGTCGACGACCTGCGCCTGCTGGCTGAGCACGCTGGCAAGCGCGGCTTGCGCATTGGTTACGAGGGACTGGCCTGGGGCCGCCATGTGAATACCTACCAGCAGGTATGGAACCTGGTGCGCCAGGCGGATCACGCCGCCCTGGGTGTGATCCTGGACAGCTTCCACACCTTGTCGCTCAAGGGTGACCCCGCCGCCATCCGCGACATTCCCGCCGACAAGATCTTCTTCGTGCAAATGGCCGACGCGCCAATCCTGGCCATGGATGTGCTGGAGTGGAGCCGCCATTTCCGCTGCTTCCCGGGGCAGGGTGAGATGGACATGGCCGGGTTCCTGGCGCCGATTCTGGCCACGGGTTACCGCGGGCCGTTGTCCCTGGAAATCTTCAACGACGGTTTCCGCGCTGCGCCGCCGCGGCAGAACGCCGCCGACGGCCTGCGTTCACTGCTGTACCTCGAAGAGCAGACGCGCTTGCGTCTGGAGCAGGAAGGCACTGCCATCGAACCGGGCGTACTGTTCGCGCCGCCAGCTGCCAGCACCTACGATGGCGTTGAATTTCTGGAGTTTGCCGTCGATGAAGCGGTGGGCGCGCGCCTGAACGGTTGGCTCAAGAAACTGGGCTTTGCCGAAGCGGGCCAGCACCGGAGCAAGGACGTACAACTGCTGCGCCAGGGTGATATCAACATCGTGCTCAATGCTGAGCCTTACTCGTTCGGTCACAACTTCTTTGAAGCCCATGGGCCTTCGCTGTGCGCTACTGCCTTGCGGGTGAAGGACCAGCAGGCGGCCCTGAAGCGCGCCACGGCGTTCCGTGGCCAACCGTTCCGCGGGCTGGTCGGGCCCAACGAGTGCGAGGTGCCGGCCGTGCGCGCCCCGGATGGCAGCCTGCTGTATCTGGTGGAGCAGGGCAGTGCGGGCCAGAGCCTGTATGACACCGACTTCAGCCTGAACCCGGGCGCCGCGCCCACCGGTGGGCTGCAGCGTATCGACCACATGGCGCTGGCGCTGCCGGCCGAGTCGCTGGACAGCTGGGTGCTGTTCTACAAGAGCCTGTTCGGCTTTGCCGCTGATGACGAAGTGGTGCTGCCTGACCCTTACGGCCTGGTGAAAAGCCGCGCCCTGCGCAGCCCCTGCGGTACGCTGCGCTTGCCGCTGAACATCTCGGAAAACCGCAACACCGCCATTGCCCATGCGCTGTCCAGTTACCGGGGGTCGGGTGTGCACCACATCGCATTCGATTGCACGGACATCTTCCGCGAAGTGGCCCGGGCCAAGCTGGCGGGGGCGCCGTTGCTGGAAATTCCGCTCAACTACTACGATGACCTGGCTGCGCGCTTTGACTTCGATGACGAGTTTCTTAGCGAGCTGGCCTATTACAACGTGCTTTATGACCGTGATGCGCAGGGGGGGGAGCTATTCCACGTGTATACCGAGCCGTTTGAGGATCGGTTCTTCTTCGAGATTATCCAGCGCAAGGGGGGGTACGCGGGGTATGGGGCGGCCAACGTGGCGGTGCGGTTGGCGGCGATGGCCAAGGCTCGTAGTGGGGTGGCGCGTAAGCCGGTGTTGTAGCGTTGGGTTTGAAGGTTGAATGCGCTTTGTGGATTTTGATAGGGGGCATAGTCCGTTTGCTGGGGGGACGCTGATTCAGTTTTTGGCGGACTGTCATTCTTGTTCGGGCCGATAGTGGCCTGCCGACGGGCAGGCCGTTATACGACGGCCGTTCAGAACTTCCAGCGAGCGTTGATCACCGCGTTGCGCGGGTCGCCGTAGGACCCCGAGTTGAACGTGCCCAGCCCGTCGTAATACTTCTTGTCGAACAGGTTGTTCACGTTCAGACCCACGCTCAGGTTCGAGTCGACTTCATAGTTGGCCAGCAACCCGACCACGCCGAACGGCCGCTGGTGAGCCTTGGTCCCAAAGGCTTCGTTGACCGCGTAAATGTCGCTCTGCCAGGTCATGCTGCCGCCCACCGTCAGCTTGTTCAGTTCGCCGTGCAGGCGATAGGTGGTGCCGAGTTTGAACAGGTTCATCGGCTGGTTGGTTTCGACGCGATGGTCATCCTTGTCGTGGGATTCGCGGTAGGTGTAGCCGCCGATGACGTTCCAACCGGGCAGCACTTCGCCGGAGATTTCTGTCTCGACGCCCCGCGTGGTAGTACCGCTGATGGCCTGATACACCTCGCGGCCGTCTTCGCCAGTGTCGACGAATTGCGGTGTGTTCTTCTGCTTCACCTCAAACAGCGCAACGCTCGCGTTCAGCGCGCCGTCGTAGAACGAGCCCTTGAGGCCCACCTCGTAGTTGTCGCCTTCCAGTGGTTTGAGCGAGGTGTTGCCTGCCGTTTTGTAGAAGGTCTGTGGCAGGAAAATGCTGGTCCAGCTGGCGTAGACCGAGTAAGTATCGTTCAGGTCGTAGATGACGCCTGCGTACGGCGTGACCACGCCAGTCTTCTTGGTGCGGTCACGGCTGGTGGATTCGCCGGTGAAATCGTCGCTGCTGTCGTCCTTTTCCGTCCAAGAACTGACCCGCGTGCCGAGGATCACCGACAGCGCATCCGCAGGTTTCAAGCGCACGGCCCCGTAGACGCCGTTCTGGCTCAGGCGCGTCAGGTTCTCACCGGTTTTGCCCAGGTGCGGTTTGCCACCGGGGTTGCCATCGTAGGTGTAAATGTTGTCGACCGAGGGCGTTGCACGCTCATAGTCCGGGTAGTTGAGGTGGGTGTACGCCACGTTGGCGCCGAACACCAGCTCATGATCGCGGCCACCCAGTTCAAACGGCCCGGTGACGTACAGGTCGCCGTTGTCCTGGGTCTGATAGCTGTCCAGCCGGTTGACGTACATGCGCACGCCGCCACCGGTTTCGAAATCCGGCGCACCGGCACTGGCCGAGCCGACCACGCCGTGGCGGTAGCCGTACTGATGGGTGTAGGCGGCTTTGAGGGCCCAGTTGTTGGCGAGTTTCTGTTCCAGCACGGTGCTGAAGTTGTACTGCGTGTTGTCCAGGTAGCTCCATTTCGCGCCGGGGTTGAATGAACGGGAAAAATGGGTCGCGGTGCCGTTGCTGTTGAACAGCGGGATGTGGCCGAAGCTGACGCCGTCGGAGTCGTTGTTCTGGTAATCGAGGCTCAAGCGCAGCAGCGTGTCTTCGCTCAGGTCCATGTCCACCGCGCCGTACATCACGCGTTTCTCGGTCTTGTACGAGTCGATGAAGGAACCGGCGGTTTGGTACACACTGACCAGCCGCCCCCGCACATTGCCGCTGTCGGTCAACGGCCCCGCCACATCGGCCTCCGCCCGATAGCGGTCCCACGCACCGGCCTCACCGTACACGTACCCCTGAAACTCCGAGGTCGGGCGTTTGCGAATCAGGTTCAGCGTCGCCGACGGTGTGCCCGCGCCGCTCAACAGGCCGGTGGCGCCGCGCACAACTTCCACGCGGTCGTAAATCGCCATGTCGGCCAGGGTGCTGGTGTACTGCTGGGATTCGTTGGCTGTCTGGGAAGGAATGCCGTCGTATTCGAAGTTCTGAATCTGGAAGCCGCGCGAGTAAAAGGTGTAGCGATCACTGTCTCGGTGGTTGCTGGACAGGCCCGGCGTGAACTTGACCACGTCGTCCAGCGACGCCAAGTGGTGATCGGTCATGACCTGGCGCGGGATCACAGTGACGGACTGCGGGGTCTCTTTCAGCGACAGCCCCATCTTGGTGGCGGTGCTGGTCTGGCGCGGGGTGTAAGTGCCGGTATTCTCGGTGGTCTCATCGATTCCCGTACCGACGACGCTGGTGGCGCTGAGTTGCAGGGCCGAGGTTTCTTCGGCGCGGTACAGCACGTAAACCCTTTGTACGCCGGGGGTGGCGATCAGGTCCGAGCCCGCGAGCAACGCCGCGAAGCCTTGTTCGACGCTGTACGTGCCGTTGAGTCCGGCGCTTTGCTTGCCATCGGTCAAACCCGTCTGAAACGACAGCACCACGCCTGCTTCATTGGCGAAACGGCCCAATACCGCGCCCAGCGGCCCCGCTGCGATGGCGTAGTTTTTCTGCACGCTGGCTGCCTGCGCGTACGCCCCGCCCAGCAAGATTGGCTCCAGCCACGCGAGCGATGCCCCCAGTACGGCGAGTTTCAAGGTGTTGCGGGACTTGAACACAAAGGGATGTCGGGTGGCGGGTTTTGACGGGGTGCGCATGTTGGCTCCTGATGCCCTTTTCGGGCGTTGTAAGGGTCTCTTACAAGGAGTCGCGCGAGCGTGGGCAAATCGACAATGTCACCCAAAAAAAAAATGAAAAAAGTCAGACGGACGCTTGATGCTCCACCAGGCGCGTCCAGAAATCGGTATAGCGCACCACCTTGACCGGCAACGAGCGGGCAATCGCTGACAGCGCCAGATCGATGTCATCCAGCGGATAGGAACCCGAGACCCGAAGGTGCGCAATCTCTGGCGCGCAACCGAGGTATCCGCTGCGATAGCGCTGCAATTCACCGATGAGACGGTCCAGCCGCCAGCCATCGACCACGAGTCGGCCGCTAACCCACGTGTCAGCCAGAGGGTCCAGCGGGTGACGATCGAACAACGTGCGAGCGTTGAGGCTCACGGTCTGGCCGCTGTCGATGATCGTCTGCTCCCCCGGCGCGCCTTCAGGGCGAACCGCCACCGCATGCTGAAACACGGTCAACTGCGTGACGCCGTCCTGCTGCCGCACGCTGAAACGGGTGCCCAGTGCCTCCATGTCACCCTGTGCGCTGCGCACGATGAAGGGCCGGGGATCCTTGGCGGTTTCGATGAAGATTTCGCCATGGCGCAGCAGAATCAGTCGCGCCTCTGCGTTGAACACGATGTCCACGGCACTGGCCGTGTTCAGGACAAGCGTACTGCCATCGGCCAATGTGCGGGTCAGGCGCTCGCCAGTGTCAGTGCGCAGATCGGCGAGCAACACGGGCGCTTCACGATACCCCGCCCAGCCCAGGGCGCTAAGACCGGCACACAGCGCAACCGTTTTGAGCACGCCACGTCGCCCGACTGAAGCGCGACCTGCGCGATCCAGTATCTGATACCCCAGCGCGCCCCTGGCATTGCCCAGTTGTGCCTGCAACAGCGCGACCCGTTCCCAGGCCCAGGAGTGCAAGGGGTTTTCGTCGTGCCAGGTCTGGAACTGGCGCTGCATCGCGGCGTCACCTGGCGTGGCGCCCATGCGTGCAAACCAGTGGGCCGCTGCGCTCAAGGCCTGATGTTCGGGGGAATGGTTCACGCGCCGTGCTCCAGCTGGAACAGCAGACAATGTTCGGTGGCGCGGGCGATGTATTTGGTCACCGAACTCACCGATACGCCCAGTTGTTCAGCAATGTCCTTGTAAGCCAGACCCTGCAACTGCGCGAGCAGGAACACGGTCTTCACCCGCTTGCCCAGCCCGCTGAGCATCGCGTCCAGCGCGTGCAGGGTTTCCAGCAGCATCAGGCGTTCTTCCGGGGAGACAGCGTAATGGTCGGGCTGTTCAGCGAGGATTCGCAGGTAGGCCTCTTCCACCGACCGACGCCGAAAACTGTCGACCATGACCCGTCGGGCGATGGTGACCAGAAAGTGTCTGGGTTCGATCAATTTGTGGGTGATCGGTTGTTTGCGGTCCTCCAACAACACGCGCATGAACGTGTCTTGCGCGATGTCGGCGGCCTGATGAGAACAGCCCAGACGGCCCCGCAGCCAATTCACCAGCCAGCCATGATGAGCGCCATACAGCGTCGCGACGCCCTGATCAGAATGGGGAGAGGAGGAATAAGCGGCCATGGTGAGAAACACAGGCAAACAGGAATGTTTCGCAATATATTTCAATCGGAAACATTCGGCAATGTACGTCGCGCCAGGCTGTCGAGGAGGCAGTAATCGTACCTCGTTCGCTGCTTTCGTAACCTCCAGAACCACCAACGGGGTTTGGTGGCTTCGGAATAGAAAGGCATCACCATACATTTGCCGCCCCCGAAATGCTTTTCAAAAACCGGGGGACACGACCACTACCCTGACACCGGGGGTTCCCGACCTAGTGCTTGAAGGTCAATACACCCCGGCGCTGGTGTCCGATGTCGGCATGCCTTTGAACGCCCCCGCCAGGTCCCGCAGCCCACGCATCAGCACTGTGGTATCGACACCCACCGCAACAAATGCTGCACCCAGTTCGATGTACCGCCGTGCCAGCCTCTGGTCGGCACTGAGAATACCCGCCGCCTTGCCGGCCTTGGCGATGCGCACGATCGCATCCTCGATGGCCGCCTGCACCTGCGGGTGCCCCGGGTTGCCACGGTGCCCCATGGCCGCGCTGAGGTCAGCTGGCCCGATAAATACACCGTCCACGCCGTCCACCGCCAGGATACTGCCCAGGTTGGCCATGCCTTCGGCGTTCTCGATCTGCACCAGCAGGCACATCTGCTCATCCGCATGGTCGAGGTAGCCGGCGATGCTGTTCCAGCGTGAAGCACGGGCCAGCGCACTGCCCACGCCCCGGATGCCGTGAGGCGGATAGTGCACAGCCTTCACCAGCTGCCGGGCCTGCTCGGCCGTTTCGACCATCGGTACCAGCAAGGTCTGGGCGCCGATATCCAGCACCTGCTTGATCAGCGCGGTGTCGCCCACCACAGGGCGGATGACCCCGTGGCTGGGGTAGGGCGCTATGGCTTGCAACTGTGCGAGGATCCCGCGCAGGTCGTTGGGGGCGTGCTCGCCGTCGATGAGCAACCAGTCGAAGCCAGCGTTGGCGGCCAATTCAGCACAGTAGGCATCAGCCAGGCCGAGCCACAGGCCGATCTGGGGCTGCCCGCTGAGCAGGCGTTGTTTGAAGTGATTGATGGGCATGTCCATGGTCGGTCCCTCAGACGAAGCGGCAGGCGATGGAGCCGAGCATGTCGTAGTCCACGTGGAACGTGTCGCCAGGGCGGGCGGCCACCGGCCGGGTGAACGAGCCGCCGAGGATGATCTGCCCAGGTTGCAGAGTTACGTCGTACGCCGCCAGCTTGTTGGCCAGCCAGGCAACGCCCTTGGCCGGGTGGTTGAGCACGGCCGCACTGACCCCCGATTCTTCGATCACGCCGTTGCGGTACAGCACCGCCGGTACCTTGCGCAGGTCGACGTCGCCCGGCCGCACCGCCCGCCCGCCCATCACCACACCGGCATTGGCGGCGTTGTCGGAGATGGTGTCGAACACCTTGCGTGTAGCCTGGGTAACCGGGTCGACCTGCTGAATACGCGCGTCGATGATTTCCAGGGCCGGGATGACCCACTCGGTGGCTTCCAGTACGTCGAACACGCTGACATTGGGGCCTTTGAGCGGCTTGCCGAGGATGAACGCCAACTCCACTTCCACCCGCGGCACGATGAACCGGTCAAAGGGAATGTCACTGCCTTCGTCGAACAACATGTCGTCCAGCAGCGCGCCGTAGTCCGGCTCGGTGATGTTGGAGGACACCTGCATGGCGCGTGAGGTCAGGCCAATCTTGTGGCCGACCAGTTTGCGCCCGGCGGCCACTTTCCTGGCCACCCAGGCACGCTGGATGGCATAGGCGTCTTCGATGGTGATCGCCGGTACATCCTGGGAAAACTGGCGGACCTGCTCGCGTGAGCGCTCGGCCTGGTCCAGGCGTTCAGCGGCCTGCTGGATGAATGCGGTATCAAGCATGGTGACGATCTCTGTATTCAAGGGTTGACGATGGCAGCCCGGGTGCGCAGCACCAGCAGGGCGCCCAGGGTGATGAAACAGGCGAGTGCGTATAGTGCAAGGCTTGCGCTTTGCGTGGTGTCGCGCACCCAGCCGATGAAGTAGGGCGCGGCAAACGACGCAATGCTGCCCAGTGAACTGATCAGCGCAATGCCGGCGGCTTGCGTGCGCGCGTTCAGAAATGCCGGGGGTAATTGCCAGAACATGGGCAGCGCCGCACTGGCGCCCATGCCCGCCAGCACCAGCCCGCCCAGCACGGGCCAGGGTTGTTGCGGGGCCAGGCCGGTGATGGCGATGCCAGCGGCGGCCATCAGCAAAGGCACACACAGGTGCCAGCGGCGCTCGCGCCGGTGGTCGCTGGACCGCCCGCACGCCAGCATGAACGCGCAGCCGACCAGGTAGGGCAGGGCGCTGAGCAGCCCAACACTGGCATCGCTGCCGATGCCGGCGCCGTGGATGAGGCTGGGCATCCAGAACGCGAGGGTATTCACCGCGAGCATCACTGCGCAGTAAACCGCCACCAGCAGCCAGATCGCCCGGCTGGCAACGAGGCCGCTCAGGGATGTCACGGGCTTGCGCTGTTCTTCATGGCCGAACTGGGCGCGCAAGGCGCTCTTCTGGGCTGTGTCCAGCCAGCTCACCTGTTCGAAGCGCTCCGGCAGCACTGCCAGCACCACCAGGCCCAACAGAATGACGGGTGCACCTTCGAGCAGGAACATCCACTGCCAGCCCCGCAGCCCGCCTGCATCGTGCATGAACGCCAGGATCGCCCCCGATACCGGCCCGCCCACTACGCCCGCCAGCGGCACGGCGATGGCGAACAACGCGGTGATCTGCGCCCGGCGCCCGGCCGGGTACCAGCGGTTCAGGTACACCAGGATGCCTGGGAAGAACCCGGCCTCCGCGGCACCCAGGGCGAAGCGCAGCAGGTAGAAGGCGGTGCTGCTTTCAATCAGCAGCATGCTGGTCGACAGTGCTCCCCACCCCACCATCAGCGTGGCGATCCAGCGGCGTGGCCCGATGCGTTCGAGCATCAGGTTGCTGGGTACGCCAAACAGCGCGTAGGCAATGAAAAACAGACCGGCGCCCAGGCCGTAGACGGTGTCGGACAACTGCAGGTCCTGGCTCATCTGCATCTTGGCGAAGCCGATATTGATGCGGTCGAGGTGGGCGAACAAGTAGCAGATCAGCAGCAACGGCATCAGCCGCCAGGTGATTGCACGGTGGGTGGCATCGGCCAGCGCTGAATCGGGCCGGCCCAGGGAGGCATGTTCGAGAGTGCTCATGGTTTTTGTACTTGTTGTGTGATGAGACAGCATTCGGCCTGGGCTCAGGCCGGGCGGTTGAACAGGGGGTGCAAAGTACTGTGCTTGGCGTCGTAGACCTGCTGGCTGCTTTCGTCGATTTGCAGGGTGATGCCGACCGGTCGTTGCGCCAGTACGGGGCTCAAGTGCTGCGTGAGCACCTGCAGCAGGTTGTCGCCTACCGCCTTGTGGGTCGCCGCGCTGCGGCCTGTGCCCATACGCAGGTTGGCGTACAGGAAGCCGTAGTTGCCGTTGCCGTCAGCCACCGCGCAATGGGCGGCCGGGTAAGCAAGCACGCGCGTGCCGCCGGTTGGAAACACTGCCTTGCCGGTGTCATCGCGCTGTTCCAGCATGCAGTCAGCCAGTGCCCGGCACAGGCCAGGCATATCGGCCTCGGCTTCCAGGTCGGGGGTGTAAAGCAGAACCAGGTGTGGCATGGGTGCCTCCTGTGAGCGAGGGCGTCAGGCCGCCGAGCGGTGGCCTGGCAGGTGGGTCAGAGGCGGCTGGTGGAAACCACGCTCGCCAGAACGGTCGCTTGCGCAGGCGGTATGGTCGAGCCGTCCTGGGGGGTGATAGGGAAGATGGCATTGATTTGCCCGGTCCCCGAAGACCCAAAGTAAGGCGTCACCACCTCGGCCTTGCCGGCGTAGCTGGACCAGCCGAGCACGCCCAGCAGCATCGCGGTGTCGTGCATGAAACCCTCACCGTGGCCCTTGGCGGCGTACTCGGGCAGCATTGCGCAGAACGCCTCCCACTCGCCGTTCTCCCACATCTTCACCACACGGTGGTCCAGCGTCTCCAGGAACGGGCTCCACACTTTGGTGGCAAAGTCCGGTGCCTGGCCGTTCTGCGCGAAGCGGTGGGACAGCGACCCGCTGGCGAGAAACGCCACGGTACCGTCGTAATGGTCTTCCACGGCCTTGCGCATGGCCCAGCCTAGGCGGGCGCTGTCGGCCAGGTAGTGGGAAGTGCACAAGGCCGAGACCGAAATTACCTTGAAGTGCTGGTCCTGGTTCATGTAGCGCATGGGTACCAGCGTGCCGTATTCCGGGCCCAGAGTAGTGGCGTGGTGGGCCATGGTTTCGACGCCGAACGCATTGCACGCCTCACCCAGGATCACGCCCAGTTCCTTGTTGCCCGGGAATGCGTAAGCCATGTTGCTGATGAAGTGCGGCAGCTCGTTGGAGGTGTAGACACCGTTGAAGTGCTCGCCACACAGGATGTGGTAGTTGGCATTGACCAGCCAGTGGGTGTCGAACACCACAATGGTATCCACCCCCAGTTCACGGCAGCGGCGGCTGATTTCGTAATGCCCGTCGATGGCCGCTTGGCGAAACCCCTGGCGCGGGCCAGGCAGTTCGGACAGGTACATGGACGGTACATGGGTGATCTTGGCAGCGAGAGCGACTTTGCCCATGTGTAACTCCGGTTAGAGGATGATCTTGTTATCGTGTGAGGGCGGGCAAGGCCGCGCCCTCAGGGTTACCCACTTTGCCTGGAGCCCTACACCCCCCAGCGCGGGATGTGATGGCCGCCCATGGAAATGCAAACGTTCTTGATTTCGGCGAACACCTCGAAGCTGTACTGGCCGCCTTCACGGCCGGTACCGGAGCCCTTCACCCCACCAAACGGCTGACGCAGGTCGCGCACGTTCTGGCTGTTGATGAACACCATGCCGGCTTCGATGCCACGGGCCAGGCGGTGGGCCTTGCCGATGTCCTGGGTCCAGATGTAGGAGGCCAGGCCGTACTCGGTGTCGTTGGCCAGTTGCAGCGCCTGGGCCTCGTCCGTGAACGGGATCAGGCACGCCACCGGCCCGAAGATTTCTTCCTGGGCAATGCGCATCTTGTTGTTCACATCGGCAAACACGGTCGGCTGGATGAACTGCCCCTTGGCCAGGTGCGCAGGCAGGTTGGCGGGCCGCTCCAGGCCGCCGGCCACCACGCGGGCACCTTCTTCCATACCAATCTTGATGTAACCGGTGACCTTGTCGTAATGCGCCTGGGTAATCATCGAGCCGACCTGGGTTTTGGGGTCGGTTGGGTCGCCAACGATCAGGCGCCGGGCCCGGGCAGCGAACTCGGCGACGAACTGCGGGTAAACGCTTTCCTGGATGAAGATGCGGCTGCCGGCGGTGCAGCGTTCACCATTGAGCGAGAAAATGGTGAACAGTGCTGCGTCCAGCGCCCGCTCAAGGTCGGCGTCCTCGAAAATCAGCACGGGCGACTTGCCGCCCAGTTCCATCGAATACTTTTTCAGGCCGGCGGTCTGCATGATTTTGCGGCCGGTGGCGGTGCCGCCCGTGAACGAAATGGCGCGCACGTCAGGGTGGCGCACCAGCGCGTCACCGGCGGTGGCGCCGTAGCCCTGGATCACGTTGAGCACGCCGTTGGGGATGCCGGCTTCCACCGCCAGGCGGCCTAGCTCATTGGCGGTCAGCGGCGACAGTTCGCTCATCTTGAGCACCGCGGTATTACCCAGTGCCAGGCACGGCGCGGTCTTCCAGGTGGCGGTCATGAAGGGCACGTTCCAGGGCGAAACCAGGCCACACACACCTACCGGCTGGTACAGGGTGTAGTTGAGCATCTGGTCGTCAACTGGATAGGAGTGGCCGTCCATGCGCGTGCACACTTCGGCAAAAAAGTCGAAGTTGTGGGAAGCACGCGGGATCAGCACGTTCTTGGTCTGGTGGATCGGCAGGCCGGTGTCGAGGGTTTCTAGCTCTGCCAGCTTCGGCACGTTCTGGTCGATCAGCTCACCCAGCCTGCGCATCAGCCGCGCACGCTCCTTGGCTGGCGTGTTGGCCCACTTGGGGAAAGCGTCCTTGGCCGCCGCTACGGCCTGCGCCACTTCCTCGGCACCGCCGCTGGCGACTTCGCCGATGGCGTCGCCGGTGGCCGGGTTGTAGTTGACGAACGTGTCTTTGCTCTCGACCTCACGGCCGTTGATCCAGTGCTTGATCATGCTGCTCATGCCTTGTTGTTCTTGAAGAAGTCAGCTTCGCTGACGATGCGGTTGACTAGGCGACCGACGCCTTCCACCTCCACCACCACTTCATCGCCTGGCACCACATCGGCGAGCCCCTCCGGCGTGCCGGTGGCGATCATGTCGCCTGGCTGCAGGGTAATGAAGCTGGAGAAGTATTCGATCAGATGCGGGATGTCGAAGATCATGTCCGCCGTGGTGCCTTCCTGCTTCAACTCACCGTTGATCCAGGTGCGCAGTTTCAGGTTGCTGACATCAGGTACATCGGTCGCATCGACCATCCACGGGCCTACCGGCGTGGTGGCATCGCGGTTCTTCACCCGCAGGTTGGGGCGGTAGTAGTTTTCCAGGTAGTCGCGGATCGCGTAGTCGTTGCAAACCGTATAGCCGGCCACATAGGCCATGGCGTCTTCACGCTTGACGTTTTTCGCCGGTTTGCCGATGACCGCGACCAGCTCGCACTCGTAGTGCATGTAGTCGACGTTGTCCGGGCGCCAGGTGACCTGATCGTGTCCGGTGTAGGTGCCTGGGGATTTGACGAACGCCAGGGGCTCCGTGGGCGGCGCAAAGGCCAGTTCCCTGGCGTGGTCGGCATAGTTCAGGCCGAGGGCGAACATGCTGCCGGTGGCCGGTGGCAGCCACTCGACCTGATGCTCGTCGAGCACTCGGCCGTCGGCCAGGCGCAGGGTGCTGTCGGCTTCCACGGTCACCGCGTGCACGGTGCCTTCATAACGGATGCGCGCGTGTTTCATGCGGGGTCTCCCAGCTCGGCAACAATGGTGTTGGCCAGGCGGCCAAGGCCTGTGATCTCGACGGCCACGCGATCACCCGGGTGCACGTCGACCCGGCCTTCAGGGGTGCCGGTGATCAGCACGTCCCCGGCATGCAGGGTCATGAACTCGCTGAGTTCGGCGATGAGTTGCGGGATGCTGCGCACCAGGTTTGCGGTGATGTTTTCCTGCACTACGGCACCGTTCACGTACAGCTTCAGCGTCAGGTCGTGCGGGTCGGAAACGGCCTGCACGGGCACAAGGTCCGGGCCGATGGTGCAGAACCCGTCACGGCACTTGGCTTTCACCGCAGGGCGGTAGTAGCTGTCTTCGGGCAGGCTGTATTCGTTGACGATGGTGAACCCGGCCACATGCGCCAGGGCATCAGCCGCGCTCACCCGGGTAGCATCCTTGCCGATGACCACGCCCAGTGCCGGGCCTGGTTGCAGGCGTTCGCCGGCGGGGTGAACCACCTCGCCACCGTGGGTATTACGGGTATTGGGCGTTTTGATGAACAGCACCGGCTTCACCGGCGCCTGCTTGTAAGGCGGCTTGTCGAACTCGGCCAGACGCTGCTGCAGCAGGCCGTTGTAGTTCAGCGCTACGCCGAACACGGTGCCGTTCGCAACGTCATGCAACGCATGGCTCATGCTTTTCTCCTGGCGGTGGTGGAGCAGTGTGCCGCCCCAATAATCGTTAATGTGTTAATGTTATAGTTAATATGTTAACAATGGTCAAGGCTTCCCTTGTGGTGCCCCCTTGGCGGGCGCACCATGCGCCTTGGCAACGTAGCTAGCGTTTTTGGCGGGCAACCAGCAATGAGCAACCGGCACCCCATTCCCAACATCAACATCGGGCAGGTCTACGACCAGCGCTACAGCGAGAGCGAGGTGCACCACGACCGGCTGGGCAACCTTGCCGGCTTCTTTGGCCGCAACATGCCGGTACACCGCCACGATCGCTTCTTTCAGGTGCATTACGTGAAATCCGGCAACGTCCGTGTCTACCTCGACGACCAGCAGTTCATCGAAGCGGGGCCGATGTTCTTCCTTACCCCGCCCACGGTGACGCATTCTTTCGTCACTGATCCTGACAGCGACGGGCATGTGCTTACGGTTCGGCAACAACTGGTGTGGCAGCTGATCGAGGCGGATGCGAGCTTGTTGCCGGCCGGCATGCAGGTGCGCCCGGCCTGCGTAGCGTTGGCGCGCTTGTCGGCCACTGACCAGGCCGAAGCCCGGCGCCTGGAAGGGTGGCTGGACGCACTCAGCGACGAGTTTTCCCGCCCTGGCCCGGGGCGCGACGCTGCGCTGCAATCGCTGACCCGGTTGATCATGATCAGCCTGCTGCGGCTTTGCCCCCATTCGCGCGAGGCCACCCCGGCGCGCCATGAAGACTTGAAAATCTTCCACCGCTTCAATGCGCTGATCGAAGCGCACTACCTCGAGCATTGGCCGCTGGCGAGCTATGCGGCGCAGATCGGTGTCACCGAGGCGCGGCTCAATGACATTTGCAGGCGCATCGCCGACTTGCCCTCCAAGCGCCTGGTGCTGGAGCGGCTGATGCAGGAAGCCAGGCGCCTGCTGCTGTTCTCCGGCAGTTCCGTGAACGAAATCTGCTACCAGCTGGGTTTCAAGGACCCGGCCTATTTCAGTCGGTTCTTCAACCGTTACGCGGGGCTCACGCCGGGTGAGTACCGGCAGCGGCAAGCGGAGTTGCAGTGATGTGGCCACGTGGCGATACCTGCGGGTACTTGTCGTTGTTTGCAGACGATGCTCGCAGCTTGCCGTGGTGGCTTGAATGGGTTTTCCGTGGAACAGCTTGCACTTTCCACAGGCCGTGCCAGTTGCCGCACCGTGCGTCAGCTCTTACTCTTGTGGGCTGGATCAAACGGCACAGGCAATACCCATGACCAAGACGCGCCCCTCGTTGACGCTGAGCCTGCTGCAGGCCCGCGAGGCTGCAATGGCATTTTTCAGGCCACTGCTCAACGCACATGACCTGACCGAGCAGCAATGGCGTGTCATTCGGATCCTGCACCAGCACGGTGAACTGGAGAGCCACCAGCTTGCCCACTTGGCCTGTATTCTCAAACCCAGCATGACGGGTGTGCTCAGCCGCCTTGAGCGTGACGGGTTGGTAGGCCGGCGCAAGGGCACAGAGGATCAACGGCGGGTCTTCGTGATGCTGACCGTAGCCGGGCAGGCGTGCTTCAATGCCATGCGCGAGGGCATGGAAGCCAACTACAGCAAGATTCAGGCTCAGTTTGGCGAAGAAAAGCTGACGCAGCTGCTGCAGTTGCTCAACGAGCTTAAACGCATCGAGCCTTGAGTGGCGGGCAGACCGATTTGAACCATCCTCAATTTCAACACAAGGAAACCTGGCGAATGGAAACGCGTTGCACCTCTCTGGACGAAGTCCGCCAGCGCATCGATGAGATCGACCGGCAAGTCGTGTCGCTGCTGGCCAGCCGCGGCGACCTGGTGGCGCAAGCTGCCGGCTTCAAGAAAACCACCGACGACGTACGTGCCCCGGCGCGCGTCGAGCAGGTCATCGCCAAGGTACGCGCCATGGCGCAAGAAACCGGTGCCTCGCCGGTAGTCGTCGAGCAGGTCTACCGGGCAATGATCTCGGCGTTCATCGCCGAAGAACTGGCCACCCATGCTCAATTGGCCAACCAGGCTTCAGCCACCTGACGAGCGTGACGATGGAGGTGGTGGCAGTGTTCAAACGCGCCAGTATTACCCTGCTGATGCTTGCAGTGACCTCGCTCACTGCCTGTGTCCCCTGGCAGCGCGAGCGTGCTGCGTATGCGGACCTGTGCGAGTCCGAGTTCCAGTTCAAGGTGTCCGGCCCGCAGGGTGAGACCACGGTGTACCTTGAAACCTACCTCTACGACCACGCCGCCCGCTGGCGGGATCAGCCCTACGAACAGGGGTTGCACGTGGAGTACCCTGGCGAGCGGTACAAACAGCCAGAGTTCTACGTGCAGATGATTGCCTACAACCAGGACCGCGCCCGGCCTTCATCAGGCTCGACCCGTGGCGTGCCACCTGTGCCGGTGCTCTACGACAGCCGCCAGGCCTATATCACCTTTGCCGATGGTACACGGCTGAACGCGCGCCCCGAGGTCTATGTTGGCAGCGACGACATTCACGATTTCCCCTCGTTGACCGAGCAGTCCGCCCGGCCTTCGCCCTATGACATCAACAGCGATGAAGTGCACCGGCTGATTCCCAAACTCACCAACAACAAGCGATATGGCTCGGCCTACGTGATCTTCCAAACCAACCAGTTCAATGCCGACTCCAGGTGGACCATTCACCTGGGGAGCTTGCAGGTTGGGGGGCAGACGCTGGCCATCCCGCCGCAGAAGCTCTGTTATCACCCGGTCAAGAAATGGATCGGCATAGAGCCCCTCATGCGGCCCTGACGAGTTTTCCGCCAGGTGCGTGTGTGTTGGATGGAACGATTCAGCAGCCATTGCCGTCGGTACTTCAGGTCTTTTGAAAGGAGTACCCTATGAAGTACCGTGCACTTGGCAATACCGGGCTGATGGTGTCCGAACTGGTCGTAGGGACCGTCCCGTTTGGTGGGCGCGGCGCCTTCGAGAAAACCGGCAGTGTGGATGTGGACCTGGCCGGGCGCATGTTCGACGCGGCCTTTGATGCGGGCGTCAACCTGGTGGACACGGCCGACCTGTATTCCCATGGGCTGGCTGAGGAGATCGTGGGCAAGGCGCTGGGCGAGCGACGTCAGTCGATCATCCTGGCCAGCAAGGCGCGCAGCCCGATGGGTGACAACCCCAATGACAGCGGCGCGTCACGCTATCACCTGATCCGCGCTTGTGAAGCCAGCCTCAAGCGCCTTGGCACTGACCATATCGACCTGTACCAGATCCACAACTGGGACGGCGTTACGCCTGTCGAGGAGACCCTTGCAGCCTTGGACCACCTGGTGCAAAGCGGCAAGATCCGCTACTTCGGCACCTCCAACTACACCGCCTGGCAGATGATGAAAACCCTCGGCAGTGCCCAACTCAATGGCTGGCAGCAGCCGGTGTCCCAACAGATCTACTACACCCCTGAGTCGCGCGAGGCCGAGTACGAGCTTTTGCCGATGGCCATCGACCAGGGCTTCGCAACGCTGGTGTGGGGGCCACTGGGGGAGGGCTTGTTGACCGGCAAGGTCCGCCGCGGGCAGCAGACGCCAAAGGGCACGCGCCAGGGCAACGATTGGCCGGAACCCTATGTGCACGACCGCGAGCGCGCCTACGACATCATCGAAACGCTGATTTCGGTCGGGGAACGGCATGGCTGCTCACCCGCGCGGGTGTGCCTGGCTTGGCTGAAGGACCGGCCCGGCATCACCAGCGTCATTACCGCCGGGCGCACCCTTGAACAGTTGCAGGACAACCTGCAGGCCGTGGCGCTGAAGCTGACGTGCGAAGACCTGCAACAGATCGAGAACGCTACCCGCTTGGCACCGCAGTACCCTTACTGGCACCGCATTGCGGCCGGCATGGACCGGATCGATCCTGCCGAAGCGCCATTCATCGAGGCCTATCGAGAAACCATGAAGCAGTAGCCGTTACCTCAACAGGGCGGGTCTGCCCTGATGGATAGGGCCGCGAGCACCTCGACATGAATCTTTTCCTGTCCTGTCGGTCAGGTAATAAGTCTCCCACACATGATCGAGGTGCTCATGCAAACGTTCACCGTTCACTACCTACTCAACGGCAACGCGTCCAGCCATACCTTTGAGCTGAACCAGGCTGAGCTTCCTGCCCACGACGCTGCACTGCACCTGATCGTGCTGCATTTTGGTGATGGCGAGAACAGCCTGGTGATGCCGCCAGCCGATGCCACACCCGCAGAGGTGCTGGCGCAGGCTGAAGTGTTGGGGCTTACGCAGATAGAGGTCAGTTAAGGTCAGCGCGCGCCGCTGTTCTGGCCGTGCAATAAGCCCTCCCGATCATTGCTGCGCCATTGGTCGCCCGTCAGGCACTCCTGGGTCAGCCAGCGGCTCTGAATTTCAGGTGCCCATTCAAGCGCCTTTATCAGGAGAATGCCAATGTCCATTGATCACAACATCCCTGACACCAGTGAAGGCCATGGCTCCGGCCTGGAGCAGACGCCATCCGAACCTAAGCAGGGTGCTGGGGAAAATGGGGCCCAGCAGCGGCCCGAAGACTGGAACCCACCGCCAGGTAACCCCGGTTCCGATCAGGACAGCCAGGTACCACGCGACAACGGCACTGCACGTACCCACGAGGACGAGGCCCGTGATGCGGATGTGCTGGAGGAGGACATGAAGGATGTTGAGGCTAACAACTCCGTGTCAACTGAGCATCCTTGAGCCGACATTTGCAACCTGAACGCCATGCTCGGGAAATGAGCCTACAGCACCGCCTGCGATGACCCCGGCGCAGGCGGTTGCTGTTAATCAAAAGCCGGTCCCTGACTGCGCCCCGCCCAGAGGGGCTATCGCCCACCCCGGCTCAAGTCGCCCAGCCGGCTTGAGATCGACTGCATGCCTTTGCCGAGTTCACGCAGTGCATTGGCGTCCCGTGCCCCTTGCTCGCTGGACGCATGGATGCGCACGGCAAGTTCGTTGATTTCGTGGGTGACGTGACTTTGCTGCTGAGCGGCCACTGCAATCTGTTGCGCACGCTGGACGATGTCGTCGAAGCTTTTTACCGTGGTGCCCAACGTGGATGCGACGCCGGCCGCCTGCTGCACCGATGACCGCGTGCGTTCGGCGCCGTTTTGCATCGTTGCAACGGCTGAACTTGAAGCCTGGCGAAGTTGCGAAATCATCTCCTGAATCTCGTTCGCAGAGGTTTGCGTGCGGCCGGCCAGCGTGCGTACTTCATCGGCCACCACCGCGAAACCACGCCCCTGCTCGCCGGCGCGCGCAGCCTCGATGGCTGCGTTGAGGGCCAACAGGTTGGTTTGTTGCGAGATGGATTTGATGACCTCCAGCACGCTCCCCACACGTTCGATGTCCGCTCCCAATTGCGTGATAGCGTCGGCAGCCCCGGAGATATCGGTGGCCAGGCCCTCGATGAACTGGCTGTTGCCGTTGACCTGGTTCTGGCTTTGCTGCGCGTCATCCAATGAGCGCCGGGCAGTGTCGGAACAATCAGAGGTGTTGTGTGCGACTTCATTGGCACTGGCCGACATTTCAGTGATTGCCGTGGCCAGCAGGGTGTTGTCCTGCCGCTGGGCCTCAGCGCGTTCAGCCAAGCCGTGTGACAATTGCGCCAGTTCGTCAGCCTGACGCTCAAGCGAGACAGATTCCTGGGCGATGCGGTGCAGCATGTCGCGCAACGAGCCCGCGTAATGATTGACCGATTCGCGCAGTGCACCAATTTCATCGGCGCGCACGATTTCCAGCCCAGCCCCGGCCTGGCCGCCTTGGCCCAGGGTATCGATTTGCCGGGTGGTTTCCTCAAGCTGCACCAACAGCCGCTTGCCGGCCAGCCAGGCGAGGCCGAGCAGGATGGCCATCAGGGGTAACAGGAACAACAGTATCTGCGCGGTCAGATGATTTGCCAGGCCCACGACCCTGGATTCGGGCGTTACCAGGCCAATTCGCCAGCCGGTGCTATCCATGGTTGCCAGCGTCACGTAAGCCGGAGTGCCCAGCCTGCCATCGTCGTCCAGCCTGAATGTTGAAAGGGCCTGCGATTTGTCGGCCAGGCGATCCGCCACGGGCTTGAGCCAGGGCTGCTCCTGGCCCAGCGCGGCGACGGTGAGCAGTGCCTTGTCGGCTTTGGTATCGGGGAAGAACAGCACGTTACCCGAGGCATCCACGGCAAACGCATAACCGCCTGTTATATCGCCTTTCTCTTTGAGAAAAGTGGCCAGGCCGTCCAGCTTCAAGTCGATGGTGGCCACACCTGCGAACGCGGCCCCATTGCGATAGGGCACGCTGCATGTGGTCATTGCCACACCGCTTACGGCGTCCTGGTAAGCGTCCGACCAGACACAACGACCAGGCGCGGTGGACTTGACACCGGTATACCAGGACTCAGCCTGATAGGGCGGCGTATTTGCATCGTTGTATTCGGCGGAAAAAACCAGCTTGTTGTCGGCGTTACGTGACCAGAAAAAACTACGCCGTTCGGTCCCCGCCGTGAACGCGTTGGGCTCTGGCCAAACGCCGCCACCTGCGATGGCGGCATTGCCTTGGCTGTCGATAATGCCCGCCAGGTTATCCTGGAAAAGCGCCACATCGTGAGGCAGGGTCTGTGCCAGCAGCGCCATGGCAGAGGCCGTACCCTCGATGCGGTTCAGCGGCAGGGCCAGTTCGTTGGTCAGGGCCTTTGCCGACTGCTCGGCCGCGTCCGTTCCGGCGGCCAGCAGCCGGGGTTTGCCACCCAGCGTAATCACCGCAAATATCGCCGCAGCAGTAAGAACCAGCAAAGCCAGGATGGCTAACGTCATGCGCTGCGAGATACGTGCGGGGATCAGTGACATTGAAAGGCTCCGGAAACGGCAATTCGTTGACGGTGTATCGGCGGGTCATGGGGGAAATTGAACAGGCCTCACGTTTTTTAGTGCGCACAACGACGAGCGGATGCAGTGTCGAGGTAAGGTTCCCTACCACCCAATCCGCTCACCATCCCACCCCCAGAAACTGCCCGTCACCGACGGCCCCAAGCGCCCCACCAGTTCGATGACACAGCGCGCTGCAAACCCTGTTTCGAACAACTTGCCTTCCGGCACATTCCCTTGGAAGGGCCGGGAAAGCTCTGTGTCGGTGGTACCTGGGTGCAGTGCCAGCACCGTGGCAGCTGGGTTGACCCGCTTCAACTCGATGCTGGCCGTGTGCAACAGCTGGTTAAGGGCCGCCTTGCTTGACCGGTAGCTGTACCAACCGCCCAATCGGTTGTCGCTGATCGAGCCGACACGGGCAGACAACGCCGCGAACGTGGCAGGCTGTTTACGCAGAAAAGGCAGCACGTGCTTGAGCAGCAGGATTGGCGCAAAGGCGTTGGTGGCGAAGCTTGCTTGCAAACCCCCCAGGTCAAGCTGTGCCAACGATTTTTCCGCCTTGGCGTTTTCCTGGTGCAGGATGCCGAGGGTGCTGACAACGAGGTTCAGGTGCTCACAAACCCTACCCACCTCCGTGGCCAGCAGCGCCAGTGAGCCTTCGTGCCTGGCGTCGCAGTCGACCAGCCTCACACGTTCGCCATACTGCCTGCCCAGTGCCACCAGCGCTTCGCAGGTGCTGGCCTGGCGCGCCACGGCAACCAGCACACGCACATCATCGCGGGCCAGCAGCGCTGTGCACAGCGCCAGCCCTATGCCCCGGCTGGCGCCGCAAATCAGTACGTTGGCGGGGCCAGGCAAGGCTGGGATCAGGCTCATGGTGTTCCCCTCGGGGCGGTGGGCTCGGCTTGAGGAGTAGACCACCTCAGGGCGCCGAAGCTCCATCGGCTGCGGTGAAGGATAGGGCCAGCGCTTGAAGGGGCCGAGTCAGATGGGGATATAGTCGTTACGCGCGACGGTCGGTTTGTGTGGCCCCGGCACCAGGTGCAGGTGCAGCCCGCCTACCTGGTCAATAGCCAGGCAGTCGTCCACGTTCAGCAGCGCGTCGGTATGCGGCTTCAACCAGCCGGCAGCCATCTGCAGTTTCCCCAGCGCCTTGGCATCGGTCTTGTTGCGGGCGCTCACCAGCAGGTACCGGTGGGCTTCGCCGAACACACCCCGCTCGTAGCCACCCAGGTTGATGAAGTACAGACGGTTGGCACCGCGAGCAGGGGGCTGGGTGTGCCACTCGATGCGCTGGCCGTCCACCCCGTCTACCTCCAGCCAACTGTCCACGTGCAGGCCCTGCAGGCTGCCGAACCAGGCGTCACGTAGCTGCGGGTAGGTGTGCTGAAGGGTTTCGGCCTGGGCGAAGACCACGTCGTGCACTTCGATCTTGGCGCCTGGGTGGCGGCCGCCCAGCATGACGACATACAGCATGAGGTTTCCTTTGACGGGCATCTGACCGCGCTATTCTGCAACATCTGCCCACCGCTTCAAGCACGGCGGCTTGGCGAGCGCGAACAACCCGTCTAGTGTGTGGGAACCTTCACTGCGAGACAGCCGCATGCGCCCCTCATTGTTACTGCTTCTGACCTTAGTGCTCACGCCCCTGGCGCAGGCTGCCGGCAACTGGACGTTGAATGACCAGCACGACAAGGCCTATACGCTTGCTGACGACGTGCGGGTGGTGATGGTGGCCCGCAGCATGGCCAGTGCACGGTTGGTCAACAGCGCCGTGGAGCATACGCCTGCAGGCTATCTGGAAGCCCGCGGAGTGGTGTTTGTGGCCGACATCGAGAAAATGCCCAGCATGGTCCAGGCCGTGATGGTGCCAGCCATGCGCTCGGCCAATTACCGCATTCTGCTCGACCGCAGCGGCGAAGTGGCAGAGCAGTATGGGGGCGACCGCGACTCGGTGCAGTGGCTGGAACTGAGCCATGGCAAGGTTACCGGCGAGCACCGCTACAGCGACCTGCCAAGCCTGCGCAAGGCGCTGGCTGGGATGGCAGGGCGCGTCGCAGGTGGTTGACCCCGCAGGTGCTATCTGTGCGGCGTTTGGGGCGACGCCGTAGGCCAATGCTGATGCCCTTGGTGGTGCGCCACCAGAAAGTCGACGAACACCCGCACCCGCGCGGGCATGGACGGCCCGCTCGCGAACACGGCATGGATCGGTTCGCGGTCACCGGGGTTGTAGCCGTCGAGCAGTGATACCAGGCGCCCGCTAGCCAAGTCTTCTGCCACGGTGAACGTACCAATGCGTGCCACGCCCGCGCCCAGCCTGGCCAACTGCGCCAATGCCTCTCCGCTGCTGCATTGGATGTTGCCGTTCACCTTCAGCCTGAACAGTTGACCGTCACGGCTGAACGGCCAGTCGGGTGTCGCCCGGCGGAAGTTGAAACGCAGGCAGTTGTGGTTTTGCAGGTCTTCTGGCACGTGGGGCGTGCCGCAGCGCTGCAGGTAGCCAGGCGAGGCCACGATGGCCTGGCCGGTGTCGCCGATCAGGCGTGCGCTCAAGGAACTGTCGGGGAGCTCACCGAAACGCAGGGCCACGTCGGCCTGGCCGCCCAGGATGTCCGCCAGCTCGTCACTGAGGGTAAGGTCCACCAGCACCTGCGGGTAGCGGGCGCTGAAGGCTGCTACCAGGGGCACAACGGTCATGCGGCCGTGCCCCAGTGCGGCGCTGACCCGCAGGCGGCCACGGGGCACACCCTGGTCGGTGATGGCCTGTTCCACTTCGAGCATGTCGGCAAGCACCCGGTGTGCACCCCGCAAGTAAGCCTCGCCCTCTGGGGTCAAGGTGATCGCCCGGGTTGTGCGCAACATCAGGCGCGTGCCCAGGCGCTGCTCGGTGCGTGCCAGGATGCGGCTGACGGCGGAGGGGGTCAGGCCTAGCGCCCGGGCGGCGGCGGACAAGCTGCCTGCTTGCGCCACACGTGCGAACACCTCCATTTCACCGGAGCGTCCAGCCAGTTCCATTTGTGCCTCTCAAGCAAAGGTGGTTGGTAAAAAAGCGGTCTAGTGCGCATTGTAAACAGATCGTAGCATTTGCAGCACAGATAAGGAGCCAGCCATGCGTATCAACCCCCCACTTGTTGCACTTGCCATCGGTGCCTTCGGCATCGGCGTCACTGAATTTGCCCCCATGGGCATGCTGCCCAGCATCGCCACCGACCTGGGTGTTTCGATCCCGGCTGCTGGGCTGTTGGTCAGTGCTTACGCCCTGGGCGTGCTGATTGGCGCGCCGCTGATGACCTTGGCCACTGTGCGCATCCCGCGGCGCTATTTGCTGATTGGCCTGATGGCGATTTTCACCCTGGGCAACGTGATGTCGGCCTTGGCCAGCGATTACACCAGCCTCCTGGTGGCCCGGGTGGTCACTTCGATGAACCACGGGGCGTTTTTCGGCATCGGCGCCATAGTGGCAGCCAGCGTTGTGCCGCCGGACAAACGCGCCGGGGCGGTGGCCGCCATGTTCATGGGCCTGACGCTGGCCACCATTGGCGGGGTACCGCTGGCGACCTGGTTCGGCGAAATGCTTGGGTGGCGAACCGCGTTCTGGGGGATTGCCGGGCTTGGCCTAGTGGCGATGACCACCCTGTGGTACGCCTTGCCGAATGTGCCCTCGCCCAAAGGTGATGGGGCGCTGGCGGAGATCCGCGTGCTGACCCGTGGCCCGGTGCTGGCCGCGCTGTTGCTGACGGTGGTCGGCTCAAGTGCGATGTTTACGGTATTTACCTACATTGCACCGATTTTGCAGAACGAAGCGGGGGCCTCCACGACCTTCGTCACCGGCATGCTGGTGCTGTTCGGCATTGGTCTGACGTTGGGTAACATCTGGGGCGGCAAGGCAGCGGACCGTTCGGTTGACCGCACCCTTGTCGTATCGCTGACCGTGCTGATTACCGTGCTGCTGGGGTTACCGTGGGTACTCGCCTGGCCGCTGCCAACGGCCTTGGCCATCGTGGTGTGGGGTGCGGCCAGCTTTGCACTGGTGCCGCCCCTGCAGATGCGCGTGATGGAAGCCGCAAGGCAGGCGCCCAACCTGGCCTCGGCGGTAAACATCGGTGCATTCAACCTGGGTAACGCCATCGGCGCTGCCTTGGGCGGCGCAGTGATCAATGCCGGCCTGGGCTACCGGGCAATTGCCATTGCCGGGGCGGCTACCGCTGCGCTGGGCCTGGCCATGGTAGTGCTTTTCGCCTGGCGGGGGCGTGCCAGTGGGGCTCAGGTCGCAGTGTAAGGGCGGCTACCGGCCCGCTCCCACGGGCCGGTGTTTCTCGAACCGCACGTCTCGCGCATCCAGCTGAGCGGTGCACACCCAGCCGGCTTTCCGGTACAGCGCATTGGCCCGCATGGCCGGGTCGCCGTCGGTGGTCAGGTGAATCACCGCGTGGTGCTCAAACAGGACTTGCTCGGCCCGTTGCAGCAGTAGCGTACCCAACCCGTTGCCTTCCAGCGCGGGGCGCACAAACAGGGCGAACAACTCACCTTCCTGCAGGTCGACCATGGCAAAGCCTGCGGGCTGGTCGTGCCATTCGGCCACCCAGGCGCAGGGGGCGCTGTTGATCGCCTCGGTCAGTACCTCTGCGGTGATGCCCAGCGCGTGCATCTGCTGGCGTGACAGATGGTTCTGGGTAACGCTGGTCCGGATGTCGAACAGCACGTCGACATCGTCCGGTGTTGCCAGGCGCAGGGTTGCGCTCATCGGTCTACCTCCACAGCAGTTCAAGGCGTGCCGTTGCGGCCGTGCTCATGGTACGCGGCACGCTCGCTCAGGCGTTCGTAGTAATCACGTACCGCCGGCAGGCCAGGGTGCTCCAGGGGCGTTTCGAACCAGCGGTTTACCGACAGGCCGATCGGGATGTCGGCCAGGGTGAAATGGCGGCCTGCCACATAGGCACCGGTGCGGGCCAGTTGCTGGTCGAGGATGCGCATGTGCCGCGACCAGTCTGCGCAACCGGCCGCAAGCGCCTGGGGCTCCTGGTGGGCGGGGGAGTGGCGTACCAGTGACATGAACGCGTAGCTCCAGGACCGGTTCAGGTCAGAAGCCTGCCAGTCGATCCACTGGTCGATCCTGGCCCTTGCCTGCGGGTCCACGGGATACAAGGTGCCATCACCGTAGCGGTTGGCCAGGTAGCGGATGATGCTGTTGGACTCCCACAGCGTGAAGTCACCGTCCTGGATCACGGGCACCATGGCATTCGGGTTGAGTGCAAGAAACTGCGCCGTGTGGGTTGCCTGGAAGCCTGAACCCCAGTCTTCGCGTTCATACGGCACCTGAAGCTCGGCGCACGCCCAGAGCACCTTGCGCACGTTGATCGAAGAGGCCCTGCCCAGAATACGTAGCATGATGACGTCCTTGTTTGGGAAGCGCTGATCGTCCGCGACGGAGGCAAAGTGGTCAAGTGGCACCGTGCTTGTAGGCAGTTTCCGAAAATGGCCTTTGGCGCGGTCGGGGCGTTGTGGTGAGGGCGGGGGCGGCCCTAGTCTCGGGAGGCTCGCCAACAGGAGAAAACACCATGGACAGAGAAACGCTCACACCCACCAGCAACCCCAACGTGCTGCACGCCGCTGGCCGCTTCGCCCATTCCGATACGGAACTGGTGCACATGAAGGCCAAACTGCCCATGCGCACCGCACTGATGGAGGCGTCAGGCATCATGGGCTGCGTCACCGAGCTCACGCGCAAGGCCATCGACAGGCCCGAAGACCGCAAGGTAATGATGCAGGCTACTTACTACCTGGCCGGCATGGCCAAGGCGCTGATCGATGGCCAGGTGCAGCAACTGCGCCAGGCCCGGGAAGAGCAGGGCGCCCCCTAGTCGAGCAACACGCTTGCCTGGGGGCTGCGAAGTTGGCACCCTTGGGCAGCTTGAATCGTCTGTACCTCGACATAAGGAAGTTTGCATTGAGCTGGGACAAGGTGGGGAAACTCCTCGTAGCCGTGCTGATCGGGCTGATGGCCCTGCTGCTCGCCTATAAGGTGCTGGGCGGCAACCCTCGCCTGGAGGCATCCCTTACCTATTCCTACCTGACTTACCCCGGCCAGTTCAGCGAACGCATCAGCCAGGCCAGTGAGCAACTCAAGTACGAGCAGCTGCACGGGCGCATCAACGCCATCGGCCAGGGTGAAATGAGCCACGAACAGGTCGAGCGGCTGGTGGAGATGGCGCAGGCACCTTACGCCCGCCTGTTCGCCAAGCCGTTCGAGGCTGGCCTGGTAGACCATCGCACCGGCCTTCTTATCGAACTGCGCAATGCCGGTGACGCGCCGGTCAACCAGGTGAAGGTGCGCCTGCCTGCCAAGGGCTTGGTGCAGGTTCGGGATTCGGCCGGCAACGATACCCTGCTGGAAAACGCCACTGCCCAGGTGGAGATACCCGCCATCGAGCCCGGTAGGGAAAGCAAGGTGTGGGTGTACTTCGACGCCGATTATTCGCAGATCCGCCAGGGGGGTGTAGGTATCAGCTATGCCGATGGCGTGGCTGAGGTGCAGGTCTACCAGTCCTTCATCGGCTTCCCGGCCTGGGTCGCCCGCTACAGCACAGAGTTGATGGCACTGCTCGCGGGGCTCGTATGCGTGGTTCTGGTGCTGGGTTACGCCTGCCTCTCACGCCGCCGCATCGCCTGACACGGCGCTTTTCAGCCAGCTTCGTGCAGTGCCAGGCTGTGGCGCAACTGGTCCAGCATGGCTACCCGTATCGTTTGTGGGGCCTGAACACGAATCGAGCCCGCCTGAGACAATAGCCACGCCATGAGCGTGGAGCTGTCAGCCACTGTGGTCACCAGGGTGGCGCCGCCGTCTGCCTGGGGTAGCAATAGCATGCCCACGCCCACCGGGCGCTGTTGAAGGTCGCGGGCCAGCGCGTCATCGACCCAGGCGTGCAGTTCTATCTGCGCGGGGCCGGTCATGTCTTCAGCCAGCCATTGCTGCGTGTGGGTATCCTTCAGGCCGGGTTGCCAGTGCCAGCTGTAGGGCAGGCTTTTGCTGTTGCACTGCAGGGGGAAAAGGGCGGCCAACTCCACCAGGTCGCGTTCTACGGTGCGCTTGGTGGTCACATGGCCAACCGTGGCCAGCGCCGCCTGCAATTGGCTGCAGCTAAGGCCGGGCTGGCGGCCAGGCAGCAGTTTGAGGAGTTCCCACTGGCGGGCAATGGTCTGGCGGGTGGGCTGGCTGGGCACGGGGGTCTTCCTTGAAGGGGCAACGAGCCTGGCTGGGTGGTGGCTCATTGATATCATCCAGCATACCCTGTCGGGCGCTATCCACCAACCGTTCCTTTGCCTAGCGGCCAGCCTCGGTGGTGCATTGCTGCAAGGCCTGAATGAATACCTGTTCTGCTCGGCTGAAGCGCTGGCCCGGGTTCCACAGCAGGTGGATATCGACATCGGCAATACCGTCGAGCGGTGGCAGCTTCCACAGCAAGCCTTGCTGTACATCCGGCGCCACCACGTGTTCGGGCAGGCAGCCGATACCGAAACCGGCGATCACCAGCCGGCGGACTTCTTCAAGGCTGGGCGACGATGCCACGATGCGCCCGGCAAACCCCTGCTGGTCGCGGAAAATGGTCAACGGTGACAGCATGCCGCCAATCTGGTCGCTGGTGAAGCTGACAAAGTTCTCCCGCTGCAGGTCGCTTTCGGCCTCGCCGAACAGCCGGTGGTGCCTGCCACAGAAAAAGGCATAGCGCTGGCGCAGAAACAGCCGTTGCTCCAGCCGTGTCTGGGCACGGCGGTTGAGGCTGAGGCCTGCAGTGGCGGTTTTCTCCTGCAGGGCGGCGACAATGTCGGAGCTGCGCATTACCTCGATTTCCAGCTCCACCCTTGGATGCTGGCGATGGAAAGCGGCAAGCAGGTCGTCGAATGCCTCGTTGACGATGCGGCTGATCATCAGCAGCCGTACCTTGCCCACCAGTTCATCCCCCGGGTGCTCCAGCAACCCGCCGATCTGCGACATCTGCCCGTAGACCTCGCCGGCCAGCCGGAATACCTGCTCGCCCATGTCGGTCAGCACAAAGCGTGGTCCGCGGCGGGCGATCAGTTGACGGCCCAGTTGCTGTTCCAGCCGTTTGAGCGCTTGGCTAACTGCCGGTTGGGTGAGGTGCAGCCGGGCGGCTGCACGGCTTATGGACAGCTCCTGGCCGATAACCCGGAAGGTACGCAGCAGGTTCCAGTCCAGTCGATCATTCAGCAGGCGCTCAGACATGGCAGGCTCGATAATAAGCGGGATTAATAATTGGCATAATAAATAGAAAATTGACTAATCATAGCCCCCAGACGATAAATCCCAGGCATCAAGGACGCTGCGATTGCCAAGATCCAGCAACCTGCCAAGCGCCAACAGAGCGCAACCGTGACCCCACACTCCTGCCAAAAGAACAAGCAAGGGAGCCTTCCATGCAAGCCACCGCAGCCCCTCAGCCGCGCCGTGCGGCCGCCGCCGCCTTTATCGGCACCATGATCGAGTGGTACGACTTCTACATCTACGCCACCGCCGCCGCGCTGGTGTTCGGGGCGCTGTTTTTCCCCTCCGACGACAGCCTTTTCAGCACCATGGCCGCTTTCGGCACCTTTGCCGTCGGGTTCTTCGCCCGGCCGCTGGGCGGCATCATCTTCGGCCACGTGGGCGACCGCATCGGGCGCAAGAAATCGCTGGTGATCACGCTGCTGATGATGGGCATCGTCACCGTGTGCATCGGCCTGTTGCCGACCTACGCGCAGATCGGCGCAACGGCGCCAGTGCTGCTGATACTGCTGCGGATCGTGCAGGGCATTGCCGTGGGGGGCGAGTGGGGCGGGGCGGTGCTGATGGCGGGCGAGCATGCACCCAAGGGCCGGCGCAACTTCTTTGCCTCGTTTGCCCAGCTGGGCAGCCCGGCCGGGCTGATCCTTTCGTTGCTGGCCTTCGGTGCGGTGACGCGCCTGCCTGAAGCAGACCTGATGAGCTGGGGCTGGCGCGTGCCGTTCCTGGCCAGCGCGCTGCTGTTGCTGGTGGGGTTGGCGATTCGCCTGGGGGTCAACGAGTCGCCCGAGTTCCTCGCCAGCCGCCAGCAAGCCGAAGCCGCACGGTGCCAGGAACAGGCGCCTGCCCTGGAGGTGCTGCGCACGGCCTGGCGCCCTCTGCTGCTGTGCATCGGTGCCAATACCCTTGGCATCGCGGGGGTCTACTTCACCAACACCTTCATGATCAGCTACACCACCCAGCAACTGCACCTGGAGCGCTCGCTGATTCTGCAATGCCTGTTCTTCGTCGCCGTGATTCAGTTCTGCGTGCAGCCGTTGGCCGCCTGGCTCTCGGAAAAAGTCGGTGCCACGCGTTTTCTGGCGTGGGTGGCGTTGTTGGCCATGGCCTCGCCGTACCCCATGTTCGTGCTGGTCAGTTCCGGGCAGGGGCCGATGATCGTGCTGGGCATTGCCCTGGCTGCAGCCTGCATGGCCTCGTTCTACGCGGTGATCGCCGGGTACGTCAGTGGCATGTTCGAGACCCGGGTGCGCTACACCGCAATCTCCATGGCCTACCAGGTGTGCGGTGCCATTGCCGGCGGGCTCACGCCGCTGATCGGCACCTGGCTGGCCCATACCTTCACCGGCCAATGGTGGCCGATGGCGCTGTTCTACACCCTGATCGCCTCTGTTTCGCTGGTGTGCGTGCTGGCCCTTGCGCGCCAGTACGCCCGTAGCCAGCAGCTGCAACCGGCCTGATGAACCCCCACCGTTTCTGGAGTACCCGCATGTTGAAAAGCAATGGCGAGCGCCTGTGGGCGAGCCTGATGGCCATGGCCGAGATCGGCGCCACGGCACGGGGCGGCAGCTGCCGCCTGGCCCTGACCGAACAGGACAAGGCCGGGCGTGACCTGTTCAGCCAATGGTGCCGGGAAGCCGGCCTGACGCTGACCGTGGACGCCATCGGCAACCTGTTTGCCCGCCGCGCCGGCACCGATCCCACGGCTGCCCCGGTGATGATGGGCAGCCACCTGGACACTCAGCCCGAGGGTGGGCGCTTCGACGGCGTGTATGGGGTGTTGGCGGGGTTGGAGGTGCTACGGCGCCTGGATGACCTGGGCATCCGAACCCGCAAGCCACTGGAGGTTGCGGTATGGACCAACGAGGAGGGTGCACGCTTCACCCCCGCCATGTTCGGTTCGGCGGTGTTCACTGGCGCGCTGACGCTGCAGGCGGCGTTGGCCATCCGTGATGCCGAGGGCATTACGGTGGCCGAGGCCTTGCGCACCACCGGCTACGCAGGCCAGCGGCCGCTTGGCGGCGAGGTGGATGCGTATTTCGAGGCCCATATCGAGCAGGGCCCGATTCTGGAGGACAATGCCAAGGCCATCGGCGTGGTCAGCGGCGGCCAGGCCATCCGCTGGCTGGATATCACCGTCGAAGGCATGGCTGCCCACGCCGGGACCACGCCCATGCCCCTGCGCAAGGACGCGCTATACGGCGCCGCCCGCATGATTCAGGCTGTCGAGCAACTGGCGGCCGACTTCGCCCCCCAGGGGCTGACCACCGTAGGCGAACTGACCATTGCCAAGGCCTCGCGCAATACCATCCCAGGGCAGGTACGGTTCACGGTAGACCTGCGCCACCACCGCGACCAGGCCATCGAAGCGATGGAGCACGAACTGACCCTGAAGCTGCAGGCCATCGCCCGCAACCGTGGCTTGCAGGTGCGTATCGAGCGCCACTGGGTGAGCCCGGCCACACCGTTCGATGCCGCGTGCGTGGCCGCCGTGCAACAGGCTGTGGACGGCCTGGGCTATACCCAGCAAGCCATCGTGAGCGGGGCCGGTCACGACGCTATCCTACTGGCCCGGCATTGCCCCACGGCAATGGTGTTCATCCCCTGCGTGGGCGGGCTCAGCCATAACGAAGCCGAAGACGTGCTGTTTGATGACGCCCGCCAGGGCGCCGATGTGCTGCTTAATGCGGTGCTCGCGCGTGCGGGCCGCGTCGATGAAGGAGAAGCCTGATGCGTTGCTACTTCCACCCCGACCAGTTGCTGCATCACCCGCGCAGCTATTATTCCCGCGGCGCCATGCGTACGCCCCAGGAGGTGCCTGAGCGGGCGCTCAACCTGGTGCGGGCCGCCGAGACCCTGGGTTTCGACATTTTTGCACCGGCCGATGCCGGCCTGGCGCCCCTTGCAGCCGTGCATGGCGAGCCCTACCTGGCCTTTTTGCAAAGCGCCCACGCACATTGGAAGGAAGTGCCCGAAGACTGGGGGGACGAGGTGATGTCCAACATCTTCGTGCGTGAGCCCAATGCCTTGCGCGGTGTACTGGCCCAGGCGGGTCGCTACCTGGCGGACGGCAGTTGCCCGGTGGGCGAACACACCTGGCGTTCGGCCTACTGGTCGGCGCAAAGCGCAGTGGCTGCGGCCCAGGCCATCCTGGATGGCGAGCCGGCCGCCTACGCCTTGTGCCGCCCGCCGGGGCATCATGCGCGCTTCGATGCGGCAGGGGGCTTCTGCTACCTCAACAACGCAGCTGTCGCCGCCCAGGCCCTGCGCAGCCGTTACCGGCGCGTGGCGATTCTGGACACCGACATGCACCATGGCCAGGGTATTCAGGAAATTTTCTACGGGCGCAATGACGTGCTGTATGTGTCGGTACATGGCGATCCGACCAACTTCTACCCGGGCGTGGCCGGCTTCGATGATGAGCGTGGCGCGGGGGAAGGGCAGGGTTACAATCTGAACCTGCCGCTGGCGCACGGGGCCAGTGAAGCGGACTTCATGGCCAGCCTGGAGGTGGCCCTGGCTGCGGTGCGGGATTTTGGCGCCGAGGTGCTGGTGCTGTCGCTGGGCTTTGACATCTACGAGCTCGACCCGCAGAGCAAGGTAGCGGTCACCACCGCAGGCTTTGCCACATTGGGCGAGCGTGTTCGCGCCCTACGGCTCCCCAGCGTGATCGTGCAGGAAGGGGGCTATCACCTGGCAAGCCTGCAAACCAACGCCCAGGCGTTCTTCGGCCAGAAGGCCGACTGGGCGTTGTAGCCACTGGCCGCGGCGATCAAGCCTGCTCGATCGCCCGCGGTGCCATGAAGTACATCCAGACCAAGGCCAGGAAGTACATGGTCGGGATCATGGTGAACAGCACGGCATAATTATTGTGGGTGGCGGTTAGCACGCTGCCGACGATCTGGGTCATGAACATGCCGCCGATGGCGGCGCACATGCTGCCAAAGCCGAACACCGTACTGACCAGGTGTTTGGGGGTGTAGTCCATCACCAGGCTCCAGATGTTGGCCGTCCAGGCCTGGTGGGCGCCCACGGCCAGCGAAATGGCCAGCACCGCCACCCACAGGCCGCTGGCATTGGCGGCAAAGGTGACGCTGATCATGGTGCAGGCAAATACCAGCATCGACACCAGCCGCGCGCTGGTGGCCCGCACGCCACGGCCGATCAGCCACGATGACAACACGCCGCCGCCCACACTGCCGAAATCGGCGGTGAGCCAGATGATGATCAGCGGGATGCCCATTTGGGTTACGTCGATGCCCAGGCTGTATTGCTGGTTGAGAAACGGTGGCAGCCAGTACAGGTAGAACCAGAACACTGGCGCGGTGATGGCATACGCCACCGCGAAGGCCCAGGTGCCCCGCAGGCGCAATATGCGGCTGAAGGGCACGCGGGTAGGCTCGGGTTCGGCGTCCTGTTGAATGTACTGCACTTCGCTCTGGCGCACGCTGGGGTGTTGCTCAGGGTCGTGGTACTTGAGCAGCCAGAACACCACCCACACCAGCCCCAGGCAACCCATGGCAATGAACGCGGCCTGCCAGCCCCACACGGCCAGGATCACCGGCAGCAGCGCGGGGGTGACCATGGCACCCACATTGGTGCCTGCGTTGAACAGGCCGGTGGCGATGGCGCGTTCGCCGGCTGGGAACCACAGGCGCACGGTCTTGACGCAGGCTGGGTAGTTGGCGGCTTCGGTGAGGCCCAGGATGAACCGGCATACCATGAAGCCTGCCGCGGAGGTAGCCAGGCCGTGGGCGCCGGTGGCGAGGCTCCACAGCAACACCGCGAAGAAGAACGCGCGTTTGACGCCGACCTTGTCGATCAGCCGGCCTTGTAGCAGGAAGCCGATGGCGTAGCCGACCTGGAACCAGAAGTTGATATTGGCGTAGTCCATGGCCGTCCAGCTCATTTCCTTGGCCAGGACGGGTTGCATGATGCCCAGGGCTGCGCGGTCTATGTAGTTGAGCGTGGTGGCGAAGAACACCAGGGCGAGCATGCCCCAGCGGGTTTTACCGACGGCGAGGGCGCTGCGCAGCTTTGAAGGGGCTGGGTGGGTGTGGGTCATAAAACTGCTCGTTCTTGAAATTGTAGTCAGTAGCGGTGGGCGTGGCCGTTTTTGGGCAGAGGCACGCGAGGCTGGTGCATGGTGGGGAGTGATGTCTGTGGCGTCAATTCTACGTCGGGGTAAGTGTTCGGTAACCGAACGGTAGGGGCTTCACGGGCAGATTCGGTTTTGCTCGGTTTATGCGGCTGCTCTGAAGATCTTGAAGCTTGAAGCTTTATTGCTTTGCGTGGGTGTTGAGAATGGGCATGGTCCATTTGCGATGGAGACGCTTATTCACCTTTTCGCCCTTACGGCGAGTCACTTTTTGTCAAACCCGACAAAAAGTAACCAAAAAACGCTGCGCTCCCGTCATCCGGCCCCTACGC